>JBILMY010000007.1:0-13847 GCA_044375265.1 Gammaproteobacteria bacterium
GGAAGATGCGCTTTATAGGTTTTATCATTTTCAAAACCGTAGAGCAATATATCGATAATGGAAAGCACCCCATTAAAATCATGCGTTACATTATCTATTTGCATCGCGGAGAAATCTTTTTTGTATTCTTCTGACATAAACTGAGGTTCCTCTTGAATCATTTACTATTCGAGGAGTTTATTGTATTTAAATTAGAATGTCAAGAAAGATTTAATTGATAAAAAAACACCTAAGTTATAATATATTTTATTTTGTAAATATATCTGTTTAATCAAGGTTCAAGATTATTTAAAATAGCACATGAAGTCTTCAGGTAATTCAATTTTATCAAAATTTTCTATAAAATCCTGCCATTCTTTACGCCCATCGTTAAGTAATCCCAACTGTCTTTCAATAGGGACTATAGGTGTTTCTTTTTTGCCTATCATTAGTTATCCTCAGCCAGCAACTCTTCAAACCATAGGGCGAGGGTTTCTTCGCCAAGATTATCGTAGACATACGAAAGATAACGCTCGAATTCTTTTTCAAAAACGATGGGATCGATGGGAGTGGTATCGACATTTGGGGCATGGTGGATGAAGCGCCCAAAGTGCGTATTACAAAAAGTCATGTATTCTTTGGTAAATAAAATGAACGTATGCCACATGTCATCGATTTCTTTCATTTCATGATGCACCGCCATATCAAAAATCAGTGCTTCATTAGCCGGTTCTTTTTCTTTATCGAGGCGATGTTTTTCACAAATCCATAAATATTTTAAAGCTTCTTGCAAAGCCGCTTCAGGGGAAATTTTATTAGCAGGGTAATCCTTACGATAGCGATCGTAGAGATGTTGATTTTTGTATTCTAACAGGGTGTTTAAATCAGGTAACATGAAAACCTCAGCAGATAAAATTATTTGTAGAGACGCGATTCATCGCGTCTCATGCTACATGCATCCATGCTAAAAGCATTTTACGAGTTCAATAAAAATTCTGCAAGTCTCAGATCAAAAGGGCTAGTGATTTTGATATTTTTGTCATCCCCTATCACATAAGCAGGGGTAAGCCCCATAGCTTCAATGCTGCTGGCGCAATCGGTTAATGAAAGCTGTTTTTCTAATCCTGTCATCAGTGCTTTTTTTAATAAACCATAACGAAAGGCTTGGGGGGTTAGGGCTTCAAGGAGGGTATTGCGATCTAGGGTTTTAATGTTGTCGTAGAGAGGCAATTCATCGCGTCTCCCTTGAGACGCATGCAATGCGTCTCTACAGTCGGGATTTATTAAACTGTCTTTATAAAAATCCCCCCTATCAGCTGCGCTGATTTCCCCCCTTGTTAAGGGGGGTATAATAATTTGTTTAATAGTATTTTTTGCCCGAATGGCTAAAAAGCCGCCGACCGCATGATTTTCAACGGTTTGTTTTAATGACAGGATATCTTTGGCAGAAATAAACGGACGCGCAGCGTCGTGTACAAAAATATAATCTTCCGCTGCAGCGATATTTTCTAAAGCTTGTAATCCTGCCAGCACTGAACCTGCGCGCGTATTTGCGCCGAGGGTCGTTATTATTTTGGGATGAGAGGCAATGTCGAGCGTAGCAAAATAATCATCTTCTTTCGATAAAACAACGATGACTTTTTCGAAAAAATCGGCATTTAAAAAAGGCATTAAAGCCCATTCGATGATCGTTTTGTTTTGCAGTGTGAGATATTGTTTGGGTTTATCCGCACTCATACGTGCGCCGCTGCCTGCAGCGGGGAGGAGGGCGAAATAACGGGTCATAAGGTAGACAAAAATTCTCGATACGCTTTCCCAATCTCGGGATCGCGCAAGGCATATTCAGTATTGGCAATTAAGTATCCCAGTTTACTGCCGCAATCATAGCGCTTGCCTTGCAAGAGATAAGGATAGACCGATTCTTCTTTTATCAATTGCGCAATGGCATCTGTTAATTGAATCTCTCCTCCTGCGCCTTTAGAAATTGATTTTAAATGTGTAAAAATTTTTGAATTTAAAATATAGCGACCGACAACGCCATAAGGCGAAGGGACGGCAGACGGTTCTGGTTTTTCAACGATGCCAGTCAGGGCTAAGTGTAGATCGTTTTTTTGTAAAGCGACCACACCATATTGGCGGCTTTTTTCAGGTGCGATAGATTCCACAGCGATTACGCTTTTTTGTTTTGCAGCATATAATTGTGCCATGTGCGAAAGACAGCCGCCTTTTTCATTAATCAAATCATCGGCAAGCAAAATAGCAAAAGGTTCATCGTTGATGAGCGGCTCTGCACAGAGTACGGCATGCCCAAGCCCCAATTGTTCAGGTTGATTGACATATGCGCAATGAATCCCTTTGGGTAAAATCGCATCTATTTTTTCAAGTAGCTCATATTGCTTTTTTTCGCGTAAGCGATATTCCAATTCAAACTGTGTGTCGAAATGATCGATGATCGCGCGCTTATTGGAACTCGTGATAAAGATCATTTCTTCAATGCCCGCATCAATGGCTTCTTTCACTGCATATTGAATAAGGGGCGTATCGACAATGGGCAGCATTTCTTTAGGGGTTGCTTTGGTGGCAGGCAAAAAGCGGGTGCCAAACCCTGCAACGGGAAATACGGCTTTTTTAAGGGGTTTCATGGTTGATTCTCCTTTGTTGCCGTCACCCCCGCGTAGGCGGGGGTCCATAAAGCTTTGCAGTACTCTATGGATTCCCGCTTTCGCGGGAATGACGATAAATTATTATTCAGCATTAAGATGTTTCTTAAGCAATTCATTCAACTTCTGTGGGTTTGCTTTTCCGCCCGTGGCTTTCATCACTTGACCTACAAAAAAGCCAAAGAGTTTATCTTTGCCTGCGCGATAATCTTCCACGGATTTTGGATTGTCCGCAATAATTTTTTGAATGATGGCTTCTAATTCAGCCGTATTATCCATTTGTTTGAGCCCTAATTTTTCAATTAAGGTATCGGCAGATTCTGTGCTTGTCCATAAATGCTCAAACAAAGTTTTGGCAAGCTTGCTGGACAAGCTGCCATCTTCAACGCGGGCGAGCAAGCTTGATAAACGCATCGGATCAATAGGACATTGTGTAATGCTTAATTCAGATTTATTGAGCGCCGCAGAAAGATCGCCGAGGATCCAGTTGGCAATAATTTTGGGAGAAGCCTTACTAATACGGGCAACATTTTCAAAATAATCAGCCATGTCTTTGTCAGCTGTGAGTAAAGCGGCATCATAATCGCCCAGGGCATATTGCGTTTTAAAACGTATATGTTTTTGTGAAGGTAATTCCGGCAAGCTTTTGCGCACTTTTTCAATGAAGCTGTCATCAATAATAACAGGCAATAAATCGGGGTCAGGAAAATAGCGATAATCATTTGCATTTTCTTTACTGCGCATGGAGCGGGTTTCATTTTTATCGGGATCATAAAGCCGTGTTTCTTGCACAACTTTTCCGCCCGATTCAATCAAATCAATTTGTCTTTCCACTTCATATAAAATCGCTTTTTCCACAAACCGAAACGAATTGATGTTTTTAATTTCAGCGCGTGTTCCAAGCCCTTCTCCTTTCCGACGCACCGACACATTGGCATCACAGCGAAAGGAACCTTCTTGCATGTTGCCATCACAAATATCAATGGCGCGCACAAGCGCATGCAGCGTTTTTAAATACGCTACAGCCTCAGAAGCTGAGCGCATATCAGGCTCAGACACAATTTCTAAAAGCGGCGTGCCCGCGCGGTTTAAGTCAATGCCCGTCATGCCCGCAAAATCTTCGTGCAGTGATTTTCCCGCATCTTCTTCTAAATGTGCGCGGGTAATGCCGATAGTTTTATGGGTGCTATCTTCGAGCGTAATATCCAATTTTCCCTGTTGAACGATAGGATGGAAAAATTGACTGATTTGATAGCCTTTGGGTAAGTCGGGATAAAAATAATTTTTGCGATCGAACACCGAATATTTTTCAACTGATGCATCGATAGCAAGTCCTAATCGTACCGCTTTTTCTACCACGGCTTCATTGAGCGCAGGCAGTGTGCCGGGCAGTGCAATATCAAGCCCGCAAGCTTGTGTGTTGGGCAGGGCGCCATAATTGGTGGAAGCGCCTGAAAAAATTTTACTTTGGGTATTTAATTGGGCGTGCACTTCGAGTCCAATGACAACTTCCCAATTTGCTCTTGTTGACATTATAAACCCTCCGGCATACGCAGATGAAAATCGTTTTCTTGTTGATACTGATGGACAGCACAGAGTAAGTTTGCATCGGAGAAATGTGGGCCGATCAGTTGAAAGCCAATGGGAAGCGCGTCGATAAACCCACAAGGCGCCGAGGTGGCGGGCAAGCCTGCTAAATTTACACCTGCGGTATAAATATCGGATAAATACATCGACACGGGATCGTTTTGTTTTTCACCGATTTTAAAGGCAGTGCTTGTCACCGAAGGAGATAAAATCATATCGACGGTTTCAAAGGCTTTATTAAAATCTTGGGTAATGAGTTTTCGGACTTGCTGCGCTTTTAAATAATAGGCATCAAAAGAGTTTGAGGATAGTACAGAAGTCCCAATCATGATGCGTCGTTTAACTTCAGCGCCAAAGCCTTCTGCGCGGCTTCTGCCATAGAGATCATCTAAATTTCTAGGATTGTCGCAGCGATAACCGTAACGGACGCCATCATAACGCGCAAGGTTACTCGAGGCTTCGGCAGGCGCAATCACATAATAGACGGGGATGGAAAGTCCAATGCGCGGCAAACTGATTTCGTGAATCTCTGCCCCCATTTTTTTAAAAAATTCGGTAACCGCCATGGTTTTTTCTGCAATAGTAGGATCGAGTTCTTTGGTAAAAAATTCTTTGGGCAGTCCGATTTTTTTACCTGCAAGAGATTGTGTTAATGCAGCCTGATAATGGATTTTATTTTTTTTGCGACTCGTTGAATCTTTGGAGTCATAACCTGCCATTACATCCATGAGCAGGGCGCAATCTTCAGCATTTCGTCCCAGGGGGCCTGCTTGATCTAAACTTGAGGCAAAGGCAATCATGCCATAGCGCGAGACTTCGCCGTAAGTGGGCTTGAGTCCGGTTAAATTACAATAAGAAGCTGGTTGGCGAATAGAGCCGCCTGTGTCAGAACCTGTAGCAATAGGCGCCAATCCTGCCGCTATAGCGGCTGCCGAGCCGCCGGAAGAGCCGCCGGGAACACGCGCAGTATCCCAAGGATTTTTCACCGCCCCGTAAAAACTGGTTTCATTGGAAGAACCCATGGCGAATTCATCCATATTGGTTTTGCCAAGCATGACCATACCTGCGTCATTACAGCGCGCCACAATGGTAGCGTTATAAGGCGCAATAAAATTATCCAGCATTTTGGAACCACAAGCTGTTTTGACGCCCTCGGTGCAGAAGATATCTTTTTGCGCAATCGGAATACCCGTCAAAGGGTGTGCATTACCTTTGGCGAGTTTTTCATCCGCGGCACGTGCTGATGTTAATGCAGCATCTTTGGTGACGGTCACAAAACTGTTGTAAGCAGCGTCGTGTTTTTCAATGCGATCTAAAAAAAGTGTGGTGAGTTCCACGCTGGAAATATCTTTTTTAGCCAGTTTTTTAGATAAGGTATTAATAGATTCAAAATAAAGGGACATATGGGTTCCTATTCGATGACTTTAGGGACAAGGTATAATCCTGCCATAGTATTTGGGGTAATAGCTTCGAAAGCTGGCTGCATATTATTTTCTGTCACGGTATCACTGCGCAGAATAAGGGCTTCATCAGAATGTGTTTCCACTTTTTCAGTATTGATGCTGGTGAGTGTATCTATCATGGCAAAGGTTTGATTCAACTGTGCAAGATATTTTGATAATTCGGTTTCATCAATTTTAAGGCGCGCTAGATGCGCAATTTTTTTGACATCATCAAGGTTAAGAGACATATAATAAGTATTCCTTAAGAATTTGTTATTTTCACCCCCCCTTAACAAGGGGGGAAAGCGGCATAGCCGATAGGGAGGATTTTATAACGGTAAGACTAATAAATCCCCCAGTCGACTGTGTCGACAGCCCCCTTGTTAAGGGGGCGTAATCCTCGCTATTCTACCAAAATTTCAACTATTAAGGTAGCGCTTTCTCCACACGAAATAGCTGGGAATAGCCATTACAAATAAAATCAAAAATTGAAAGGCGGTGAATTGGTAACCTTTGACAGAATAAAGACACATAGCGGCGGCATTACTGAACGCAAACCAATACCAGCATTCGATTTTTTTTCGTGTCATCATGAGCATTCCCGTGTAGGCGGTTGTGCTGGCCAGGGCATCGGCCCAGGGAATGGCGCCCGTGAAACTTGATTTCAATACGGTCAATACGCTAAATAACACGGTATAGCTGATACCAAAAAAACCAAATTGCCAGTATAAATCTTTTTTACTACTATAGGTAATTTTTAAGACGTAATGATGATTTTTTTTCTGCGCCCAGACTATCCAGCCGTAAATGCTGATAAGCGTATAATACACATTCAAGCTGGCTTCACCGAACAAATTACTTTTCAGGCTGATATAGATATAAATGAGGGTATTGATGATCCCTGTGGGATAGACCCAAATATGTTCTTTTAAGCTATACCAGGCAGTGAGGATGCCAAAGACCACGCCCACCATTTCCAGTGGGCCAGTCGCAAGAAGCTGATTCCAAATAATGTGTAAATGGTTCAATGAGAAAAATCAGGTCCTTGTGGAAAAAGCTCTTTAGAATCAAAATCATCCACCGCAATGACCTGTTGGCGTAAGGTTTCCATTTCACGCAGTTCAGTGGCTTCCCATTCAGTGATGATTCCTGCTTTTAAGGCATTATCAATTTTATCCATAAAATGATCGCCTGTAATTTTACCTTGTTTATGGGCTAGCATCACTTGGTGTTCTAATTTATCCGTGGCTTCCACTTTTTTTAGTGTGATATTTAAGAGACCAAAGTTATGCTCAATGGTATCAGGAATATACAGCCCTTTGAGTAAGCGATCGCGGGCTTCTCCACTGCACAGGAGTATGTTAGCAATGTTTTTACCATAGCTATCCAAGGGATTGGAATAGAGTCTTCCCCAAGGAAACATTACGCCGCGAAGAAGTCTTGCGATAATTCGATTGGGAAAATTACGCAGCAAATTATGGAAAACTTCTTGCATATTGTAGATGAGTGTTCGCATTGACCAATGCAAAAGCGGCACATCTTCTTCTTGCGAGCCTTCATCATGAAAGCGTTTGAGAACGGCGCTTGCAATATACAGATAACTTAAAATATCGCCAAGGCGTCCTGAAATTTTTTCACGGCGTTTGAGTGAGCCGCCTAAGGTAAACATTGCCATATCTGAAAATAACGACAGCATGGCGCTATAGCGTGTTAAGATTTTATAATAGCGGCGCGATTCATCTTCTTCTGGCGCATTGATAAAATGCGAATTGGTCAAGGACATTACCATCGTTCTAAAAAAGTTACTGTGTACATGTCCGATGTGTTTCCAAAACACTTTATCAAATAATTTTAAATCATTGTTTGCGACAGCTGTCATTTCTTGAAAGACATAAGGATGACAGCGTACGGCGCCTTGGCCAAAGATAATCATAGAGCGTGTTAAAATATTGGCGCCTTCCACGGTGATGGCCACAGGTTGGGCTTGAAATCCACGGGCTAAATAATTGTTAGGTCCCATGCAAATGCCTTTGCCTGCATGGATATCCATTGCGTAGCGTACGGTTTCACGCCCTTTTTCAGTAAGATGATATTTCACAATTGCAGCTGCTACTGCTGATTTTTGTTTTTGATTCATGTAGGCGAGCGTCATGCGAAGCGCGGCATCACATAAATACGCATTGCCGCCAATAGCAGCCAAGACTTCTTCAATACCTTCAAAACGGCCGATCGGTAATCCAAATTGTTTACGAATGCGAGCATAGGCACCGCTCGTATGCGCTGCAAATAATGTTCCCGCAACACCGCCAGAAGGCAGCGTCACCGCGCGTCCTTCAGCTAAACATTCCATCAACATTTTCCAGCCTTTACCCGCCATCTGCTGACCGCCGATAATATAATCGAGAGGAACAAAGACATCTTTACCACGCACGGGCCCATTTAAAAAAACTTGATTGACAGGGAAGTGACGGCGGCCAATCTTAATATTAGGAGTATGGCGCGGAATTAAGGCGCAGGTGATGCCATAGTCGTTCACCGTGCCAATTAAATGATCAGGATCGCGTAAATGGAAAGCCAAGCCAATGAGGCTGGCAATAGGCGCCAGCGTAATATAACGCTTATCAAAATTGAGGTTAATACCCAGAATTTCTTTGCCTTCAAACATTCCTTTACACACGATTCCGATATCGGGAATTGCAGCAGCATCAGAGCCTGCTACAGGCGAAGTGAGCGCAAAGCAAGGAATTTCAAGGCCTTTGGCAAGGCGGGGTAAATAATAATCTTTTTGGGTTTGTGTGCCATATTTTAATAAAAGTTCTGCCGGCCCTAAAGAATTGGGTACGCCTACCGTGGCGGCTAAGCTCGTACTACAGCTATAAAGTTTAATCAAAATGCGTGATACAGCATAAGGCGAAAATTCTAATCCCCCATAAGATTTAGGAATAATAAAAGAGAAAAAGCCTTTATCTTTAAGATACTGCCACATAGAGTCAGGCAGTGTTCCCTGTATGTGGGTCATTTTCCATTCATCAATTTGGCTGCAGAGTTCATTGGTTTCATTGTCTAAAAAGGCTTGTTCTTCGGCAGTCAAAGTTGCGGCGGGGAATTTTAATAGCTTCTTCCAATCAGGATGGCCTGAAAATAAATCAGCTTCCCAGGTGACTACCCCTGCATCAAGCGCTTCTTTTTCAGTCGAAGACATGGCTGGCATAATTTTTTTATACAGTGAAAATACGGGGCGGGAAATAAGCATGCGGCGCAGCGGCGTAATATTAAAAAAAGCGATGAGCGCAAAAAACACCCACAGTATGCTTAATAAAATGGGTGAGACAAAAGCAGTTAAAGAAGCGGCTGCTAATATAAGCGCAGTGGCGACTGTCCAAATCCAGAGGGGTAAGCGAAAATAGGCGACTGTACCAGTAGTACCTACAAGAAGAATCCACATTAATAATATTTGCATAATAATAACCTTTTATAAAATTGCTAACATTTTATCGGGGCAATTGGTGAAAATTGCATCTACGCCCATGTCCCGTAAGCGTCTTGCTTCTTCAGGATCGTTAACCGTATAGACCATCACAAAGGGGCTGATTTCTTTGACCACACTTACAGTCTCCGAATTCAGGTGGCGTTTACTTAAATTCACACTGAGCGGCTTTAGACTTTTGGTGAAAGTGAGTGCCTCTTGATTCCATTTTTCAAATAAGGCAGCCAGCGGTGTATCTTGCCATAAGCTTTTAACTTTTTCAAGGGCTGTTAGGGAGAAACTGGAAAAGAGTGGTAAAGGCTTGTGTGCAGGCCATGTTTTTTTCACGATGGCGATGGTTTCTTCTACCAGCTTATCTTCGGTGTGTGCCAGTGGTTTGAGTTCGAGGTTGACTTGCAAATCCAAGGCCGTTAAGAGTCTGATGAGTTCTTCTAAACTTAAGAGCTTTTCTCCGGCAAACTGTATTGAAAACCAGCTGCCTGCGTCCAAAGTTTGTAATTCTGCTAGTGTGAAATGATCAACAAGACCTTTGCCATTGGTGCATTTATTCACCGTTTCATCGTGAATGATGACAACTTTGTTGTCGAGGGTTAAATGCAAATCGACCTCTACAAAACTTGCGCCGAGTGTTTTTGCCAATGTAATGGCGGCGGCCGTATTTTCTGGCGCGTATTCACTGGCACCGCGGTGGGCGATGACGAAGGGTATTTTTAGCATTTTTATTTTTTCCACTATAAAATTTTTGTAGAGACGGATTGCATCCGTCTCCTGAGCCGCATGCAATGCGGCTCTACGTTAATCCAAACCAGCTGGTGATGAGCGAGACAAAAAAATAAATTGCTGGGGTCAGTATGCGTCCAAGAACGCCAATGAGTAACAATCCCAAGAGGATCCAAAAGCCATAGGGTTCAATCGACAGATAATAACGATACCATTTGCCTTTTAAAATACTCATGACAACCCGGCTGCCATCCAGCGGCGGCAGGGGAATAAGATTCAATATCATAAACGCAATATTCATGATAATCCCCGAAGAGGCCATGAAATACAAGGCATTAAAAGTAAGCGTGTTCGCATCGAGCGTTAACAGCGCGACTTTAGCAATGCCTGCCCACGCAAGCGCCATGAGTAAATTGCTAAACGGTCCAGCCAGGGCGACCAAAGCGCCATCACGATTGGGGTTCTTTAGACGGCCAAAATTGACGGGCACAGGTTTGGCGTAACCAAATAAAAATCCACCAAGTAAAAGCGAGGCTGCAGGAATGAGGAGGGTACCAATGGGATCAATATGACGAATGGGATTGAGGGTTAAACGGCCCAATAATTTAGCCGTGGGATCGCCAAAATAATTGGCAACAAATCCATGGGAGACTTCATGCACGGTAATGGCGAAAATCAGCGGAACTACCCACAGAATAATTTTTTGAACCAAGCTAAAATCCATCAGCAAATTATACGCTAATTTGGCTTGATTTTCTAGGGGGGAAACGGTAGAATAGCCGGCTTGAATTACAGCGATTTTTAGCCCCCTTAACAAGGGGGCTGTCAACGCAGTTGACTGGGGGATTTATAGTGAGTTTAGCTTAAAAATCCCCCCATTGGCTTCGCCAATTCCCCCCTTATTAAGGGGGGTGTTTATCTAAAAAATAGAGATTTAAAAATGTCCGAAAAAAACATTGTCAATATTGCTGCATATAAATTTGTGCGTTTAGCGCCTGAAGGCTTAGAAGCACTCAAAGCCGATCTGTTGTCTTTTTTTGAAAACAGGGGGGTGCTGGGGACAATTTTACTGGCCAAAGAAGGGATTAACCTTGGTATGTCAGGCACGCGTGAAGCCATTGATGCGGCTAAAGATTTTTTAACAAGTTTCTCTGAATTTTCTGATCTGTGGTTTAAAGAAACGCTCTCGGAAAAACATAATTACGCCAAAATTAAAGTCAAAATCAAAGCAGAAATTGTAGCTTTAGGCGAGCCTGATTTAGATATTCATGCATTTCCTGCAACGCATTTAAGCCCTGAAGCATTAAAACAGTGGATTGAGTCCGGCAAAGATTTTGTGCTGCTTGATACCCGCAATGACTATGAATATGACATCGGGACCTTTGAGGGCGCTGTGCAAGTGTGTGATGGAAAAGGCATCGATAAATTTCGCCAGTTTAAAGACGCAGTCAATACCTTGCCTATTGAGATGAAAGATAAACCTATTGTCACTTTTTGCACAGGCGGTATTCGCTGTGAAAAAGCCGCACCTTTTATGGTGTCTCAAGGCTTTAAAGAAGTGTATCAACTCGATGGCGGTATTTTGAATTATTTTCAAACGGTGGGCTCTGAGCATTTTAAAGGCGATTGTTTTATTTTCGATGATCGTACGTCTGTCACCACCTCTTGCGAAGAAACAGGGCTTGCTCAATGTGAAGTCTGTCAAGCTTTTGTCAGCCCCCTGGAGCAACGTAAAACCAATTATAAACGCGGCGGGCCATGCATTCATTGCCTTCCCACTTACTTAGAAAAAAGGAGCCCCTCTCATGTCAACCATTGAAAAAATGCCTGCCGGTACTGTGGATGCTTTTAATGTCATCATTGAAATTCCTGCACAGAGCCATCCTGTGAAATATGAAATGGATAAAGAACATGGCATTTTAGCTGTTGATAGATTTATCACCACAGCTATGCAATACCCTTGCAATTATGGTTATGTACCCAGCACCTTGTCTGAAGATGGTGACCCAGTGGATGTCTTAGTGTTTACGCCTTATCCTTTGATTCATGGCTGCGTCGTCAAATGTCGCACCATCGGTATGCTCAATATGACTGATGAAGCAGGCGTTGATACTAAAATTTTAGCCGTGCCCACTGAAAAACTTTGCAAAGAATATGCGCATATTCAAACAGCAGAAGATTTAGGCGAGCCGCTTTTGAAAAAGATTGAGCATTTTTTCGAGCATTACAAAGATTTAGAAAAAGGTAAGTGGGTTAAAACCGCAGGCTATTCTGACGCCGCCACCGCCAAAGCCGAAATCCAAAAAGGCATTGACGCGTTGAAGGGCTAAGTTACTCCCGCTAAAACCTTTTTTCTTGTGACCGTCATTCCCGCGCAGGCGGGAATCCATGGATTTTCACCACCCCTAACCCTGCTCCTTTGTGCCTGTGCATTCTGCACAGGCATTTTCCCTTTAGGAAAACCAATGCCAAAGGCATTGTCAAAAATTCGCTTTCCTGCGAATTTTTTCCCGCAAGGGGAGAGGTGATTTTTAATCAATTTTCATAATGGACAAAGTAGTACTATATTTGATATCATTTTAAAATGAGTAAGAAAAATATGAGTACTGAAATATTAAAATATCCCATTGAAGTCTTTTGGAGCGAGGAAGATGAGGGCTATATTGCCACTATGCCTGATTTGCCTGGCTGCTCTGCGTTTGGCGAAACGGAGGAAGAAGCACTTCACGAAGTTCAAGAAGCTTCACAAGCTTGGTTGAAAGCTGCCAAAAAAGCAAAACGCGAAATTCCTATTCCCAGTTTAGATAATCATTTTAGCGGTAAATTTGTGATGCGTGTACCGAAGCGCTTACATGCTGAATTAACAAGGCGTGCCAAAATGGAAGGCGTGAGCCTTAATCAATATGTTTTATTTTTGCTTTCCACACAAAATCAAGCTGCTATTCAAAAACATTAGGTCATTAACTGGATTCCCGCCTGCGCGGGGAATGACGAGCAACAAGCGGTAATATAAAATCCATCAACCACCCCGTCAGGCTTCGCCTGCCACCCCTCCTCTGGAGGGGAATTGCTTATCCGCAACTGAGGTTAATCCTACCAATTTTTTCTCTGGAGGGGAATTACAACCCTTCCAAAAACCCATCTATCGCGTCACATAATTCTGTAAAAAAAGGATTGTAGGTGATGCGGCGGATGGCGTAATTTTTTTCATTGTCTTGCGTAAGCGCACCCATATAAATGCGCTCATCGCTGAGTTGCTGATGCGGATATTCCACCTGCTCAATGTGATCACCTGTCAAACCATAATGCACATTATCCGGCGCAATGGGAACACCCACGTGCGACATATCTAAAATCCCTTCAGATTTTTTTTCACTGTGAATGATGTGTACGCGCGAATCGCTCGGCACATAACCTTTGCTAGTGTAGACTACACAGCAGCTTTGAGCATTTTTTGTATCATGAAAAAATTGTAGGGCAGCCATGGGATCAATGGTTTCATCTTCCATAGATAAGGCCATAAAAATAGGCAGCGCAATGGATTTTTTTTGCAGCGCTTTTTTATTTTCTTTAATGAGTTTTTGTAACATCATGGCGGCGCTGAGGGGAAACATGCGGTATTTGGTGTAATCACTTTGTAAATCTTTCATCATCCATTTTTGTTTGCCTAAAATCCAGCGAAACACGCGATAGGTAGAGACTAAAAAAGCGCTTTTGGTATTGATGGCAATGGCAGGGGAAAGCAAGATAAAGCCTTTAATCAGCTTTACAGATTCATAGAGATAATGATGCAGCGCGAGCGGTGCGCCTGTTGAAAAACCTGCTAAATATAATTCATCGACGCTGCCTTTAAAACTTTCTGCGCCATATTTTGTCGCTGCTATCCAGGCTTTGTAAGACGTCGTGAGTAAATCGGCTGGAATGGTGCCGTGTCCTGGCAATAAAATACTGCGGACTAAAAAGCCTTGCTTT
>JBILMY010000198.1:0-2514 GCA_044375265.1 Gammaproteobacteria bacterium
ATGCTGGCCGATATCACGCATAGTGAAGGGGCAGTCAAATAAGCCGTGAATGAGGAGCACCCCTTTACCATTAGGGTTTTCAGGAACCCATTCAAAGGGTGCATTAAAATCAATAATTTTTTCATCCACACTTAATCCATATTGCTGATGTACTTTTCGGATCATGGTTTTGGTGCTTTCACAGTATTGCGCAAAGCTTCCACCACTAAAAGAAAATTCGCTATTCAGACCAGAAGGCTTTAATTGAATATCAAGCGCTTTTTCTGCCATGATTAATGGGCGCCTTCCATAATTTCATGGGTGATCCTGCCTTTTTTTATCCAAAATAAAAAAGGAATCATGAGAAAAAATGCAACGGTAGAGAGTGCAAAGACATCTAAATAGGCAATCATATTGCTATGCGTAGATAAAAGATTGGCAAGCTGCGGATACGTCGTGGGATCATTTAAACTTAAGTGATTGGCAGACAGCCACGATTTTAAGGCAGGATTAAAAATTGTCAAATGACCCCCGAGTCTATTCCAATTGATTTGGCTTTGATTGGTTAAAATAGTGGTAAATACCGCAATGCCGATAGAGAGCCCCATGCTGCGCGAAAAGCTAAACATCCCTGCGGCACCTGGAATATCTTGGGGCGGTAAATCATCAAAGACTAAAGCAGAAAGCGGAGAGAACACAAAAGCCATACCCATGCCTTGAATCACGCTTTCCCAAGCCATGTGCGAAAAACTCACCGATAAATTCCACTGCGTCATTAAAAAAGTACCAAGCCCCACTAAAATAAACCCCAAAGCCAAAATAAAACGGGCATCCATTTTTTTCATGAGAAACGGCACAATCGGCATCAAACATAAACTGGCCAGGCCGCGTGGTGCCATGATGAGGCCTGCATCCAATGGAGGATAATTCATGACGGTTTGCAGCATTAAGGGCTGCAGTGTTAGCATGCCAAAAAGTGCCATGGGAAAGAGCAGCATGATAAAAGAGCAGCTGATAAATTGACGATTTTTAAAAATATGAAATTTGACGAGCGGATGCTCGGCCTGTAAACAGCGAAGGATAAAAGCGGTGATGCCAAAAAAAGCACAGATGGCCAGTATTTTGATGAATGTGGATTCAAACCAACCATCACGCGCCCCTTCTTCAATAAAGGTTTGTAATGAACCCACGCCAAGGGTGAGTAGCGCCAAGCCGACAAAATCAATGGGCGTTTTACGCGTGGGCGATTCTTTAATAAGATCTAACGTCAGCATAAAGGCAATGATGCACACAGGGACATTGATAAAAAAGACCCAACGCCAATTTAAATTTTGGGTGATATAACCGCCAAGGGTAGGGCCTAAAATCGGGGCAATCATAATCCCCATAGCCCAGACGGCCATGGCCATGCCGAGTTCTTTTTTAGAAAAAGTATCACGCATGATAAATTGTGAGAGTGGAATTAAGCAGGCCCCAAAGACTCCTTGCAGGGCGCGAAAAGCGATGATTTCAGGCAAACTCGTAGCCAAGCCGCAGAGCATGGAGGTTATCATGAATCCGACGATATTGATGAGAAGCAATTTTCGCTGGCCTATGATTTGTGTTAAAAATCCTGTGAGCGGCATGAGTACCGCTGAAGCGACCACATAGGCGGTGATGACCCAGGTAATTTGACTGATGGTGGCGCCAAAAGTACCCATCATATCGCGCAGCGATACATTGACGATGGTAATATCTAAGACTTCCATGATGGCCACCAGCATCACAGTTAAGGTGATTAGCCATTTATTTGCAGCTGTCACTGGCGTGTATTGATTTTAACAGTGGCGCTGGCGCCAGTGATGAGAGGAAGATTCGCAGGGGGATTATTTATCATGACTTTAATAGGGATACGCTGGGTGACTTTAACCCAGTTTCCTGTTGCATTTTCGGGCGGCAGGAGTGAAAAAACAGCGCCCGTTCCTGGGTTGATGCTTTGTACCATGCCTTCAAAAACAACACCTGGATACATATCCAGTTTGATGGTTGCAGGTTGGCCAATACGAATTCTCGCCAGTTGTGTTTCTTTAAAATTGACATCGACCCAAAAATGGTCTTGCTCCACAATGGCAAAGAGCGGTGTTCCTTGCGACAAGGTATCACCGACGCGGACGCTGAAATTGGCCAGCACGCCGGCAGTCGGCGCCGTAATGACCGTATGCGCTAAATTATATTTTGCTGTATTGACTGCTGCAGTAGCTTTTTGAATATTGGCGCGAATTTTATCGCCTTCTGCAGGCGCTAAGCGTCCTTGTGCAATGAGCGGGAACATACGCTCACCTTGCTCATTGGCAAGTTTCAATTCGGCTTCAGCTTCTGATAAATTATATTGATAAGGTTCGGGATCAATGACAACCAGCGCTTGCCCTGCGGCAACCGCCTGATGATCGGCGACAGACACTTTTGTGACAAGCCCGCTGACTTGTGGCGCGATATTGATGACATTGGCATTGACATAGGCATCATCCGTCGAAGGATAATAACGATTGTAAATCA
>JBILMY010000096.1:0-4831 GCA_044375265.1 Gammaproteobacteria bacterium
TTTCAGGCGGTATGAAGCGCAGGCTGATGATTGCCCGCGCCCTTGTGCATGAACCCAAACTCCTTATTTTAGATGAACCCACCGCCGGCGTGGATATTGAAATTCGCCAAACCATCTGGCATTTTTTACGCGAACTCAATGCACAAGGCACGACGATTATTTTAACCACGCATTATTTGGAAGAAGCCGAAGAGCTGTGTAAAAATATTGCCATCATCAATAAAGGGGAAATTTTAAGAAATACCCCTACACACACTTTATTGCGTGAGCTATCTCATCAAACACTAATGCTAGATTTGGTGTCAGAGCCCGACACCCCTCCGGTGCATCCGGATTTTACGGTTTCCATTAAATCACCGCTTTTATGGGAAGTCACTTTTTCGGAGCATCATACCATCAATGAGCTCTTTGAATTTTTATCCTTGCATCACATCGAAGTGCACAGTTTTAAACCCAAGGCCAATCGCTTGGAAACTTTATTTTTACAGTTAACGAAAGAAGAAATATCATGAGATTAAAAGAAAATATCATTGCCTACCGCTATATTGTCATGCATGAGGCCAAGCGTAACTTTCGCTTATGGATACAAATTTTAGTGCCGCCGCTCATTACGGCCAGTTTATATTTTTTAATCTTTGGTCAAATCATTGGCTCTCGGGTTGGGCAAATGAATCATGTGAATTACCTTGATTTTATTGTGCCGGGCATCATCATGATGAATATGATTATGGCAAGCTACAATGCCTCTGTGTTTGTGATTTATATGGCGAAATTTAATAAAAGTATCGAGGCACTTTATACTTCACCCACAGCGGCGCTGACCATTTTGTTTGCTTTTATTAGTGTCGGTGTGGTTCGGGGCTTTTTAATCGGCCTGATTGTCGGCATCGTAGCTTATTTCTTTACTGACTTTCATATCGCTCATATAGGCCTCATGTTGCTCATCGCTTTACTCGGCAATACCCTTTTTGCTTCCCTCGGCATGTTCAATGCTTTTTTTGCCAAAAATTTTGATCAGGTTTCCATGATCCCTAATTTTGTGATTACGCCTTTATCGTACTTGGGCGGTATTTTTTATTCGGTGGCAAGCCTTCCACCGATTTGGCAAAAAATTGCGTTGCTCAATCCTCTGCTGTATTTAATCACCAGTTTTCGTGACGCTTTTTACGATATGCCTGAAATCAATATAACCTTAGCAGTCAGCATCATGATTCTACTGAGTGTTATTTTATTTGCCGCCAATTTCCGCTTGCTCACCAAACGCCGAGGCATGCATGACTAAGTTTTTATGGAATACCTCCCTTAACAAGGGAGGCAATCGGCAACGCCGATGGGGGTATTTATTTAAAATAGTCTCAATAAAAAAATCCCCCAGTCAGCTGGGGCTGACAGCCCCCTTATTAAGGGGGCTTGTTCTCACTTTGTTTCTCTCTCTCACCTCCCCCCTGTTCGCCGGTGATTTGCTGAGTGGCTTTTACGGCACTCTGGGCGGCACCAAAGCCAACGCCACTTTAGTCGGTACAGACAATACTTATTCCACCACTGGCGCACAGGTAAGCCTTGGCTATAATATTGACACCTATTTTGGAATGGTCTTGGCGTATACCTATGTCGGTGAAGAAAAATATTTTGTGGGCAATAATGAAATTAAACAAGAAGAAACGCTCACCGATCTGCGTGCCACCCTTACCTTCCCTTTAACAGAAGCTATTACCCTCTCTGGCAATTTTGGAACCGCCTATCGCACTGCCAATGTCAGCGATACGTCTTATCAAGAATGGGAAGGCGTGTATGGCGGTGTTGTCAGCGTTCAATTGGGTGATGCAAACAGCCCTGCGCTTTATTTTTCGGCGAGCCGTTATTTAGCGAAATCGGATGATCCCTTGGCTTCGTTAACGCTCTATAGCGCGGGGATTAAGTTATTTTTCTAGGCTGCAGTAATAATTCTTACTGAGTCTCACGTGATAAAAGTTGCTGTATTTCGCGATCGAAGTCAGAAATATATTTTTCATCCTGTGCCTGCCAATATTTTTTATACTCTTTTAATGCTAATATCTCAGCTACTTCATGACTAATAGAGCCAGCATTACTGAGAATTTCCTTTTCATTAAACTTTAAAAATGCATCAAGCTTTGCTACCCAATCTTTCATATACATAATAATTCCTCGATTAGCTTGCACTTCTGCAAAATCAAGATACATCGTTACAATTCTATTGAGATCGTTAAGCTCTTCTTTTTTTAAATAATTCTTTGCTATGGTAACATCCGACTCTCGAATTTTTCCTTTGGGTGAGTTTTTCCAAACAGTGAGTCCCATATTTTCTTGGGTACTATCTACTCTTTCATGGATTATTTCTGCTGCTGTTTTTCCTGTAATAGCAAAGTGTAATTTATTTTGTACGGTGGCAAAAAATGTTTGGGTAATATCACTATCTACTGAATAATCCGCGCTGCATAAAGCATAAATATCTGTAATTTTTTGATACAGGCGTCTTTCACTGGATCGAATGTCTCTTATTCTGGCTAGCTGCTCTTCAAAGTAATCTTTACCAAAAATTTGCCTTGGATCCTTCAGCCGTTCATCATCCATGGCAAATCCTTTGATAATATATTCCTTAAGTATTTGACTGGCCCAGATACGAAAATGTGTTGCTTGCTTTGAGTTAACTCTATACCCTACTGCAATGATGGCATCAAGATTGTAATAAGTAATCTGTCTTTTAACTTCTCTATTGCCTTCTTTTTGAACTTGTGCCATTTTTGCACTTGTTGAAACTTCTTCTAATTCTTCTTCTGCATAGATATTCTTGATATGCTTGGTAATAACCGTTCTATCCACTGCAAAAAGTTCCGCTATGCGATCTTGGGTAAGCCAAATATTTTCATTATGCAAAAATACTTCTACCTTGACCCGACCATTGGCATCAGAATAAAGAAGGAATTCTGTAGGTGAGTAAAAATCCCCTTCTTTTTTTTGGACGAATTTTTGCTCAGGACTAAAAAATTTTTCTACCATAAATCTTAATAAACTCAAATAAGAATTATGAAATATACCATTTTTTGTAATTTATTTCAAGATAAAAGCTAAATGTAGCGATCCCTTGGCTTCGTTAACGCTCTATAGCGCGGGGATTAAATTCTTTTTTTAGGCTATAAATATCACTCTTAAAAAGGATGGTAAACCCTAATTTTTGATAGACGGGAAAGCCTGCTGCAGAAGCTTCTAAAAAAAATTGACTCGCCCCCAATTGCTTGGCCTGTGATAAAGCATATCGCATAAGTTTTGTAGCATAGCCTTTTTTTTGAAATTCAGGCAACGTGCCCACATCATCGATGCGTGCAATAGATTGTTGAATAGAAAGCGTAAGTGACACAATAGGCCTATTATGGTGATATAAACTGAAATGATAAAAGTGAAGATTTTTTTCAAGCACTTTTTGATGCGCTTTTGCATACTGCTCCACGATTTCAGTACTTGATTCAAAAGCCCCCGCCAAAGGTATCATCCACTCTTCTAAGCGATTGCTGGTGGATTGAAAGCTGCTCTCTTCCATAATAGGCGGGGGATTAAAAGCCTCTAAACTGAGCTGCATCGAAACGGTTTGCCCCTCTTTAAGATAGCCTTTTTCTTGAAAAGCCTTTTTTACTGCAGGTGTCGAAAAGGCATGGGGAATAAAAATAGTGAAAGGCAAATGCTCTGCCTCATAAAAAGCTTGCGTCTTTTCTAAAATAGCCTCTATATTTTCAGGTGTCTTTCTAATATACACAACATTTAAAGGCGCATCTGAAATCGAAATCCGATACGCTGTGGCGCTATCTGACAGGCTCAGACATTTTGAAGCAAGATTTCTAAAAAAGTAATCTTCAGCTTGGCGGTATAAATTGATTTGTTCAGTTAGCATTATAATCGTGTACTTGGCATGCTTTGGGTCAAAATAAAATATTTGGGAGAGTATAAGTTTTACAGGAGTTTTTGTCAATTTTAATATTGAGCAAGCCATATTAGTGTTCACTCAATTCATCGGCTATCATTTCAGCTTATTTTAAAATACTTTCTGCATTCAATAGTCCATATAAAGGACGTGTATATTCATTTTTTGACGATGAAATATAGGCTTGTATGGCATGTTTTAATTTATTTCTACCCTCAAGAACACCTTCAAAAAGACAGGTTAAATTTTTATCATCCCGAAAAAAGTAATTTTCTTGAACATCAAAAGAAACAATAGCCCCCACTTCATCCCAGCTACAGTTTTTTGGCGCACTGTTCTGATAAGTTTCATTAATGATTTCTTTTAATACCTGTGAAAAAAAGACCCTATTTTGAGGAATGATTTTATAAAAATCATTCCAGGGGTCGAATAAAATAGAATGTTCACGCGA
The DNA here is from genome assembly GCA_044375265.1 of Gammaproteobacteria bacterium. Classification (GTDB taxonomy): domain Bacteria; phylum Pseudomonadota; class Gammaproteobacteria; order JABDGN01; family JABDGN01; genus JBILMY01. Next base: position 4,386 of record JBILMY010000096.1, read on the forward strand.
TTTAAGCATCAACAAAACATGATCGGGTTTTTTAATTTTCCACATGGATATTTCACATTGCAGGCTATGAAACAAACCGGCGCTAAGAAATAAAAACAAACTGACATGCGACTGTATTTCGCAATTTCCAAAACCATATATAAGATGTTTTATTATTTTATTTAAAAGATCTGCTGTTAAATAATCAGTATAGCTCCCTGCTTCTTCAGTCTTAATTTTTCTAACATGTAAGGTAGCTATTTCTGCGTTCAGTTTTATTCGATATTCATTTTTGTGCGAAAAAATTTTGTAGCTTTCCATATTCTCCAAACGAGGTAATTTTTGATAATCTTTGCCTAAATGATTATCACTCCCGTTAGCAATAATACTATGCGTCATTTTCATCACTGTTTTGCATAAGTTATCTAATAAAGCAAAGTCAGGATGTGATTTATTATAAAGCATAT
>JBILMY010000097.1:0-4787 GCA_044375265.1 Gammaproteobacteria bacterium
CCCATTTTTTGGTAGGCTCTTTTTTCTTTTTCGATTTTTTTTCCTCGCTTTCTGTTTCTTTGTCTTCTTCACCTTCAGCTTCCTCTGCTTCGGGTTCATGCACTTCCACTTCCATCATCACGGGTAAATTGATATGGTCGCAATATTTACGGATAATTTCTTTAAGTTTATATTCTTCTAAAAGATCTTTTTCTTCTTTTTTAAGATGCAGAATAATATCAGTTCCGCGATCGGCTTTTTCAATTGTTTCTACTTCAAAATCACCTTCGCCTGCGGAAGTCCATTTAACCGCTGTATTGGCTTTTTCACCCGCTTTACGCGAAAGCACTTCGACTTTATCGGCGACGATGAATGAAGAATAAAACCCTACGCCAAATTGGCCAATGAGGGCACTGTCTTTGGCTTGATCCCCGGTTAAGTTACTTAAAAATTCTTTACTGCCCGATTTGGCAATCGTTCCTAAATTGGCAATGGCTTCTTCACGCGTCATGCCAATGCCATTATCTGTAATAGTGAGGGTGCCCGCTTTTTTATCAAAAGAAATTTTAACGGACAGTTCCGGATCATTTTCTAAAAGGGCAGGTTCTTTAATACTGATAAAACGTAGTTTATCCGCAGCATCTGAAGCGTTAGAAACGAGCTCGCGTAAGAAAATTTCTTTGTTGGAATACAAAGAATTGATCATAAGCTGTAGTAATTGTTTGACTTCCGTTTGAAAGCCTAAGGTTTCTTTTTGTGCTTTATTGGGCATGGTTGGGTCTCCGTTAACAATGTAAAATGGTTTTCTGCTATTTGTTTCACCTCTCCCCCTGAGGGAGAGGTCGGCGACGTAGTCGACGGGTGAGGGGTACTCAAATCAATTCTTTACCCCTCATCCTCGCCAGCTCCGCTGGCTCGACTTCTCCCGCAAGGGGAGAAGTGAGAAATACAAATGCGTTGTTCTTAATATAATCCCTTTTTGCGACTTTTCAAGGGCTACCAGCATTCCGCTCCGATGCTGCCTTTTTCTAAAAGGGTATTGAGGCTCAAAACGCCGCATTCAGCGTCGGGTTCAATGGGGATAGCTTTTAAAAGATAATCATCAGCGGTCAAATTTTCTACGGCATATTGATAATAATCATCACTAAAATCGGCAGGGATTAAGGTTTCAAGCGTGGCATTTTCATAGCTGCCATTTTTTACGCGATAGAGTTCCAAGGCTTGGCTCAGTGAAACCAATGTGTGCTGCGCTTTGGTACGGTGCATTTTTCGCACGATAAAGCCATAGCTTGGATAGACAATACTGGCAAGCATCGCCACAATGGCAAGCGTAATCATAAGTTCAATTAAAGAAAAACCTTTCATAGGTTTTATTTTAATTTAAATAATATTTTTATGCAATAACAGAACTTATCAGTTCAATGGCTTTTTCAATATCTTCTTCAGTGGTGAAGTTGCCTATCGATAAACGAATGCTTTCCTGCGCGTGTTTCACAGAATAACCCATTTCAGTCAGTACAGAAGAAGGAATGCTTTGCGCGGCATTGCAGGTCGCGCCTAAAGAAAAACAAAGCATAGGGCAAGCCTTCATCAATGCTTCGCCCGTCATACCTTCAATATGCAGGTTAATGATATGTGGTAGAACATCGGCTGCTTTTGTATTAAGTGAAATATTTTTGCAAGCCAGTAAGCCTGACAATAATTTTTTGCGAAGTTTGATAATTCTGTCGTGATTCGTTTTTTGGGTGCGCAGTGTTTCAGCAAGTGCTGTAGCAAAACCCACAATTTGATGCGTGGGAAGCGTGCCTGAACGCAAGCCTTTTTGATGTTTCCCGCCATCCATTTGTGCACGCAAGCCTACTTTGGGTTTTTGTCGCACAAAAAGCGCGCCAATCCCTTTGGGACCATAACATTTATGTGCAGAAAACGAGAGTAAATCGACAGGCGTTTTTTGTAAATCAAGGACCATTTTGCCAACACTTTGCGTGGCATCGGTATGAAAAAAAACACCTCGAGATTTAGCAAGTTTAGCAATCGCCTCAATGTCTTGAATGATGCCCGTTTCATTATTCACATGCATAATGGAAATAAGGAGGGTATCTTGGCGTATTGCTTTTTCTATGCTGTCTAATGAAACAGTCCCATTGTGATCAACCGGTAAATAGGTGAGGTCATAGCCTTTTTTTTCAATCGCATAACAGGCTTCCAATACGGATTTATGTTCTGTGGCTTGCGTGATAATGTGCTTGCCTTTATGGGCATAAAATTCAGTGAGGCCCTTGATGGCAAGATTGTTGGATTCTGTAGCACCCGAGGTGAAAATAATTTCTGAAGGTTCACAGTGTAAAGCCTCGGAAATGATTTTTTGTGAAGCTTCAATAATTTGTAAGGCTTCTTTTCCTGTTTCATGCAATGATGCTGAGTTACCATAGGTATGCGTTAATACATCTAGCATTGCTTCGCGCGCCATAGGATGCAGCGGCGTCGTGGCTGCATAGTCGAGGTAAATCGGGGAATATTTAAAATTCATTATGTTGATTTTATCACTTCTCCCCTTGCAGGAGAAGTCGAGCCAACAAAGCTTGCGATGATGAGGGGTACTTAATTTATCCTTTTATAAAAGGCGGTTCTTTCCCGACAATGCCTTTGATCCATGGCATGGGCGGAAAATGGTCTGGATTGTAGCCTGTGGCTAAATACAGTTCAGAGAAGCCTTTATCATAAAGCACTTTAGCATAGTCTTCGCCTTTGATATTATTGCCTAAAGTTGAATCAATATAGATAGGCGTTTTTTTATCATATGCTTCAATCGTTTTTTCTGTCTCAGTGGGGCTTGTGAAACAAACCAGTTGCAAGCCTTTTTTATTACACATAGCCCACAATTGATGAATAAGCTTATCATCATCAATAAGTATATAATCCGCTTTTGTGTATAAATTCCCCTCCAGAGGAGGGGTGGCAGGCGAAGCCTGACGGGGTGGTTGATGAGGTAATGATGCCTTCTCTACCCTAATCGGCACCTCCGCCACCAAATTTTTAGGCAGTAACTTAATGCCTGCTTTCAGACAGCGCGCTATAATATCTTCTTTTTCATAATGAGAGGTAATAAGGATAGCATTATTGACCTCCCACAATTCAAGAATATCCAAGCCTGTTTTAGATTCGCCCAAAAGTTCATAATCCGATAACACTAAAATTTTCTCAGGATTTTTTTGTTCCGCATACCAAGCTGAAAAATCTTTACCATTTCTAAAATGTACAATATTTTTTTGAGGAATATATTCTTTTAACCGCGTTTCCCAAGTGCCATGAATAGATTCATCATCATCTAAAATCGCGATGGTTTCTTCAGATGAAATGGAAATAGTATCAATAAACCATTGTGGTGAAGCGGCGCGAGGTAAAGTAATTTTCAATGTCGTCCCAATGCCAAGTGTAGATTCAATGGTGATGGTGCCTTGCATGCCTTCAATTGTCTCTTTGGCATGGAAAAGGCCAATGCCTGAACCTTGGGCTTTCGTGGTTTTTTTGGCTTCAAAGATCGTCGGTAATTTTTCAGCAGGAATACCGCAGCCATTATCGCTAATGTCCATATAAATATGTTCATCATCCGCTTTTAATGAGAGCGTTATTTTACCCGACGGTTTTCCCCCAAAAGCTTCCGCACCATTATTGATAAGGTTAGAAAATACCCGCTTTAAGCCTTGCAGTTCTACATTGGCGAATACAAAATAAGCATTCTGACGAATGTCAGCCCCCAGTTCTATAGATTTTTCTTCAAAGCCGATCCGTTTTTCAGATACCATACTTTCAATAATCGGCGCAATGAGCAAGGTTCTTAATTGCGCATTATTGGTGTCACTGCCTTTATAAGAGGTCAATAAATTATTCGCAATGTCATTTATTCGGGTTGCAGCATTTCTTAAAATAATCCGTTTTTCTTCAGGGATCTGCGGCAAGTCTCTAAGCATGGCATTTAAAGTTGTCAGAGGTGAGCGAATATCATGCGCCACTTGGGAGGCGATTTGGCCTATGGCTGCTTCTTTGGATTTCGATTCATTTTCTGTAATAAGATCTAAAATTTTTTTTTCAAGTTCTTGTAGTTCCTCAGGCAAATCTTGAGCATACTCCTTAATATTTTCAGAAGAATATTGCATCATATCTAAAAATCGATTAACGGGAGAAATAAATAATTTTTCAGGTATCTTTTTTGCTAATGGGCGTAATAAAAAAATTAAAATCAACATAAATAAAACTAATATACTTATTCTAATGAAGAAATCATAAACTAATTTTCTATCGTTAATAATAACTCCAGTAATTTTAAAATATCCAAACTTATAATCTCCCACTTTACCTAAAGGATAATAATAAACCCAAGAAAATGGAAATCTCCAACTCATGTATTGATCTGCTTTTGTTTCGGAGGGTAGCCATTCAACTTTATACGCATTCTCATTTTTATTAAAATTTTCTATCTTGATATCGATCGATTGAGAATTATTGCTCATTAGTTGCCCTACCACGAAGTTTTCTATCGGCTTTACATTTTCATTAATTCTTAATCGTAACTGGGATAAACTTAAGTATAAATCGTAAACTGTTATAGCAGAAATAAGCAACATGCAAAAAATTATACACCATCCAATACGCTTCCCAATTACTAATTCTACCTGCGAAGCTAAAGAAAACTTTTTTTTCATAGTCAATTCCTAATCGTTATTTCTCAACGTCTCAAAATATACCTCACGATGCGGTTCAATTTTATACACAATATACTCTTTTGCCCGAAACCAATCGGGATCAGA
>JBILMY010000098.1:0-4786 GCA_044375265.1 Gammaproteobacteria bacterium
TGACGCGGCCGGGAGATTTCACATGGTATTTAATAGTCACAGAAGTGTCCTTAAACGAGATGCGGCAATTTCAGGCGTAATATCGCGCTGAGATTCTGCCAATAATTCATAGCCCACCATAAATTTTTTAACCGTCGCTGAACGCAGTAAAGGTGGGCAAAAATGGGCGTGGAGTTGCGTATAGCTTTCTGCATCGCTAGAAAAAGCACCATGCCATCCCATCGAATAAGGAAAACTACAGTTAAAAAGTTTGTCATAGATTTGTGTCAGGGTTTTTAATATCTGCGCCAAAGACAACATCGTTTCCGTCTCTAAAGCTAATAAGTTTGGTAAATTAAATTTTGGTAGCAATAAGGTTTCAAAAGGCCATACTGCAAAAAAAGGCACCACCACCATAAAATGTTCATTATCGCAGACCAGGCGTTCTTCTAATGCCAATTCTTTTTCTGCATAATCTTGTAATAATTTTTTGCCGTATTTACCAAAATATTTTTTCTGGGCATGGTCTTCTTTTTCAATCAGGGTAGGCACAAAATTACTGGCCCAAATTTGTCCATGCGGATGCGGATTAGAGCAGCCCATGATTTCACCCTTATTTTCAAAAATTTGGACAACGTCATATTTTTCTGACAACGCCGCATATTCTTTTTGCCAGGTATGAATGACTTTAACGATTTCTTCAACACTCAATTCTGCCATGGTTAAATCATGCCGAGGCGAAAAGCAAATCACTTTGCAAACACCTGAAGTGGGCATCGTTTGAAAAAGCGGATCATTGTTTTGCCCTTCTGAAAAAGGATTGTCTGGCATTAAAGCGGCAAAATCATTAGGAAAAACAAAGGTATCCTGATAATCGGGATTAATTTCGCCATTAGCGCGTGTATTGCCTGCACAAAGGTAACAGCCTTTGTCGTGCGTCGGCCGCTTTTGTATCTGCGGATTTTTTTCTTCCGCCCCATTCCAGGGGCGCATTGTCCGGTGAGGGGAAACAAGCACCCACTCATCCAGTAAAGGATTAAAGCGTCGATGGGGAAAATTAAAAAATGACATGCGCAAATTGTAGCATAAGTTTTTTAAATAATCATAGCGACAATAAGCGCAATACCGATGGATAATACGGTCAGCAATACCGCGATTCCTCCTGGTACGCGGAAAGCATGCGTATAGCGTTTTCCGTGTCTACCGAATAACACCATGAGTGCCGGCAATATCACGAGTAACCACACACAACAAATACCGGCATAAGCCAAGGCTTTAATAAAAATATTGGATTGCAAAAGCACAATCACAATAGGCGGCAAAAAGGCTAAGGCATAGACAATCAACCCTTTACTGCCTTGTTTAGGGAGTTTCAGTCCGTCCGATAAAAAATCCACGAGCCCTATCGATACGCCAAGAAAAGAAGTAAAGGCACAGATAGACATGAAAATATTGGTAGACCATTCTACCCAAGTAGGTGCGCCACTGTTTGCTATCGCATGAAGTAGCGCCACTACAGTACGTCCTTGACCATTGGCAATCGCCATCAAGGTATCACGGGGAATAATGCCCTGCACGACCGCAATCCAAATGATATAAATAAACAGGGGGATAGCACTGCCTATCCATACCACGCGATGGGTTTTTTGATGATCTCTGTCGAGATAATCGACCAAGGTGGGTAAAATAGTCGCGTAACCAAAAGACGTAATAATCACCATCAACGTATTAAAATGGAAAGCAAAAATGCCTTGTGTCAACATTGCACCTTGGATATGTGGGGCGATAAATGATACCGCTACCCCATATGCCAGAAGTTTAATCCCCAGAAGTACACGATTGGCTAAATCTGCGCTTGCAATACCACGAAAAACCACATAGCCTAGTAACAAAAAAGCGAGTAACACTTCAATAAAATGTGGTGCATATAAGTGTACCCAGCCGAGCACCGCATTCACCACATCACTCATGCCGCCTAAATAAGCACATAATAAAGCGTACATCAATAAAAGATAAGCAACCCACGACGTCAGCTGGCCTATTCTTCCGAGTGTTTTTCCACTCATACCAATAAAATTACTGCCCTTTCCTGTCCATAAATTGACTTCTAAAATCATGAGTGCGCCAAGGGTCATGATAAACCAGCTACTCACCAGCAATAACAGTGTCATAGAAAAAGATTCTGCCGCAGCTGCAACCGGCAAGGCAATCATCCCTGCACCCAGAGAAGTCCCCAAAACCATGAGCACACTGCCAAGACTTTTACCTTTAATCATTCATACTTTCCTTAATGTAAATACATGAGGCCATGCGACCCGTTATGTTATCACGACGATAGGAGAAAAATAAGTCTTTTTCTGAAAAAGTACAATGATCACTACCGCTGATATCTTGTACGCCTAAGGCTTTCAAGCGTTGCTTTGCAAGCGTATAAATATCCAAGTACCATTTATTATCTCGGTATAAAAATCCTTCGCTGGCTTCTTTATTTTTTGCTATAAAAGCCTCTCGTACTTCTGCGCCAATTTCATACACTTTCGGCGAAATCGCAGGCCCTAACCACACCAAATATTCTGATGCGGGATAGCGTAATTTTTCAAAGGTCGCTTCAATCACGCCATTTAAAAGTCCCTTCCAGCCCGCGTGAATGGCCGCCACCTCAAGGGCATCTTTATGTGCCACCAAAAGGGGTAAACAATCTGCCGTCAATACGGCACAAAGTATATTTTTCTGCTCAGTAAAACTGGCATCGGCTTCTTGCAACGAATAATTTTGATTAGCATAACGGACTATCGTGCTATGGGTTTGTGAAAGCCAATAAGGCTCAGCAGGCAAGGTTAAATTTTCTTTTAATCGTGTGCGATTTTCTAAAACCGCTTTTTCATCATCCCCAACATGCGCTGCCAGATTAAAATTATCATATGGCGAAAGACTGACGCCGCCTTCACGTGTGGTCGTAAAAGCAACAATGGAAGAAGGTACAGACCATGTAGGGACAATAAGTGTAGACTGTTTTAGCAAGACATCAACGACGGCGATCACGCACGATACGGATCACGCGCGGCGGATAGAAAGTTCGCTTCTCAAACACTTCACCAAAAAGTGCAATAACCCAGGCACTAAAAACGAGAACAGGGTTGGTATGCCAATAAGGGATAGCCAAAAACGCGACTAAGAGACGCGGCATAAAGAAGAATCCAAGCCACCATAAAATACCGCCTGACACAAAGCTGGTAAAAGCTAGCATACACAATAAGGTGATGCGTGGAAAAAATATAAGTCCTAAAATAAGACCCATACCTGCAGGATGCGCGGTAAAAAAATTGATCACGCGCCCAATATCTCTTTCATACGCTGCCCGAGTTTTGCAGGTGAATCCACCGTATGAACGCCTGCTGCTTTGAGTGCTTTAAATTTTTCAGCTGCCGTGCCTTTACCACCAGAAATAATGGCGCCAGCATGTCCCATGCGCTTGCCTTCAGGCGCTGCAACACCGGCAATGTAAGAGACTACGGGTTTATTCACATACTTTTTAATATATTCCGCAGCTTCTTCTTCACCGCTGCCGCCGATTTCACCGACCATGATAATACCTTCGGTTTTAGGATCTTCTTGGAAAAGTTTTAAAATATCAATAAAGCTGCTGCCACGAATGGGATCGCCGCCAATCCCCACGCAAGTACTTTGCCCAAGTCCCGCATCTGTCGTTTGTTTTACCGCTTCATAGGTTAAAGTGCCCGAACGTGACACGATACCGATTTTTCCTGGTCTATGAATAAACCCTGGCATGATCCCAATTTTGCATTCGCCGGGCGTAATCACCCCAGGACAATTAGGACCAATTAAACGCACGCCTGACATTTTATTCAAATGATCTTTGACTTTAAGCATATCGAGAACAGGCACGCCTTCAGTAATACAGATAATAAGTTCAATGCCCGCTTCAGCCGCTTCAATAATAGAATCTTCACAAAAAGGGGCCGGTACATAAATTACACTCGCTGTGGCGCCGGTTTTTTTCACGGCATCTTTTACCGTATCAAATACGGGCAGCCCTAAATGCGTTTCACCGCCTTTGCCAGGGGTTACCCCACCGACCATTTTTGTACCGTATTCGATAGCTTGTTCAGAATGAAACGTGCCTTGTTTTCCCGTGAAGCCTTGGCAAATCACTTTGGTGTTTTTGTTAATTAAAATACTCATGTCATTTCCTCTTATTTCGCTGCTTTCACAACTTTTTCTGCAGCATCTTTTAAATCAGACGCCGTGGTAATATTTAATCCGCTGTGGCTTAATTTTTCTGCGCCGGCCTCTTTATTCGTGCCTTCTAAGCGAACGACCACAGGAATGGATAAACTGATTTCTTTCACCGCGGCAATAATTCCATCAGCGATCAAATCACAACGTACGATACCGCCAAAAATATTCACCAAAATGGCTTTGACTTTTTTATCGGATAAAATAATTTTAAACGCTTCCGTTACGCGCTCTTTGGTAGCGCCGCCACCCACATCTAAAAAGTTGGCAGGTTCTCCACCATAGAGTTTCACAATATCCATGGTCGCCATCGCAAGCCCAGCGCCATTGACCATACAGCCAATATTTCCATCCAGCGCAATGTAACTGAGTTCCCAATCGCGCGCAATTTTTTCAGCCGGATTTTCTTGGCTTTCATCGCGCATGGCTTTAATATCCGCATGGCGATAAATCGCATTGTCATCGATATTTACTTTACCATCAAGGCATATTAAATGCCCCTCTTTCGTCACGACTAAAGGATTAATTTCTAACAAACTGAAATCTTTTT
>JBILMY010000099.1:0-4752 GCA_044375265.1 Gammaproteobacteria bacterium
TTCTTTTTCTTACGGTTTCTTCAAATAAAATACGTTTATCACCTCTAAGGACTGCTATATCATCCGCTCTAAACATGTCAGCTTCGGCTTGACTAAAACCGATATCGATATCGGTTTTTCCAAGGATATCTTCGGGTTTTTTAAGTTCGGTAAATTCCAGAAATTTTTGATTGACCCCCAGATAGCGAGAGTCAATATCTTTCCAAAAAATATATTGCGGAAGATTGCCTAATAAATTTTGCAGTACTAAATGAGTAGAGCCAAGCAAAGTGCTTTCTGAACTCAGTTGAAGATACTGTGCGTGCAAATTGTCGATTTGGGCCTTTAGATGCGCAATATCACGATCGTTGACAATAATATCATCGGCATATTTTTGTCGGTGCCCCCGAGAGACTTGGCTTTGGATAATAGCGTCGAGCGTATCCAGTGAATGAGCGTCCCGTTTAAGCACACGTTCTTTTTGAAGGGCTTCGGGTGAATCAACCACTAAAATTCGTTGAATAAGGGGATTAGGCGTGGTTTCAAATAAGAGAGGAATGACTACCATGCAATAAGGATAAGTTACTTTATCTACAGCCGCTTTTATTTTTTCACGAATCAAAGGGTGTAAAATAGCTTCTAATGTCTTTTTTTCAGCAGGATGTGCAAACATATATTTACGCAGCGCATGTCGATCAAGAGTTTTATCTTCTTTTAAAAATTGTGGGCCAAAGCTATGAAGGATGGCTTTATAGCCTTCAGTATCTGGCAAGGTGACTTGACGGGCGAGGAGATCGGTATCGATGATAGGCACGCCTTTTTGGGCAAATAAATCAGATACCGTGGTTTTGCCACTGCCGATGCCGCCGGTGAGGCCTATAATAAGCATAATGATTGAGCCATTTTTTGAATAATTGGATATGAATAAGCCCCCTTAATAAGGGGGCTGTCGACGTAGTCGACTGGGGGATTTATAAGGGCATTGGCATAAAAATCCCCCCCATTGGCTACGCCAATTGCCCCAATTATTAAGGGGGGAGAAAAAATTTGATTCATATCTCTAATATCCCATGCAAAAATAACATTAGTACCCCTGCTACTGCAAGAAAAGGCCCAAATGGAATAGGTGCTGATAATGATTTTTTATGTTTAATGAGTAAAAAGCCTCCGACAATAATACCACTGATGGTTGAAAAGACCAATAATAGCGGTAAAGCTTGCCAGCCAAAAAAAGCCCCCAAGGCGGCAAAGAGTTTAAAGTCACCGTGGCCCATGCCAATTTTGCCTGTGATGAGACGATAAAGATGCATAAAGAGAAATAAAAAGCTGTACCCTGCCATAGCGCCTATCACCGCATTTTCTAAGGGTATAAAAGTAGTAAAGAGGTTGAAGAAAAGCCCCAGCCATAAAAGGCCCAACGTAATTTCATCAGGCAAAATAAAGTGATCTACGTCAATAAAAAAAAGCGCGATGAGACCATAACTGAGTAAAGCGCTGCCCAGAAAAATAGGGAGAGTCGCGCTATGATAAAAGAGTAAGACGGTAAGCAGGGCAGTGATACCTTCAACCAAGGGATAGCGCCAAGAAATGCGTGCATGACAAAAGGCACAGCATCCCTTTAAAAAAAGAAAGGAAAAAAGCGGCATATTGTGAAACCAACGTAACGGTTTTTTACAAGCAGGGCAGTGTGAAGCGGGCAAGGCGAGATTCACAGAAGAAGGTTCACAGAGCGCTTCGGCGTTTAACATCAAAGGCAAACGATAGATAACGACATTTAAAAAACTGCCGATGCACAGGCCGATGAGAAATATTAATAATGCCATTAGGGGAGTTATTGTATAAAGCATTGATTGATACCCCCCTTAATAAGGGGGGCAATTGGCGTAGCCAATGGGGGGGATTTTTTGTTACTCTGTTTTATAAATCCCCCAGTCGACTGCGTCGACAGCCCCCTTATTAAGGGGGCGGATTTTAGAGCTAAGGGTTTATGCAACAAGATTAATTTCACGATAATGTTTGCCCCAATTGAAAAATTGGCAGATACATGGCCACGACAAGTCCGCCAATAAAAATTCCCAGAAAGGTCATGATAGCAGGTTCTAGAAGATGCTGTAGCCGCTCTAGCGTTGTATCAATTTCTTCTTCATAAATAGCGGCAGTTTTTTGCATCATGGTATCGAGTTTTCCTGATTCCTCACCGATAGCAATCATTTGAATCAGCAAAGGGGAGAATCGGTTTGTCTGCAGCATGGAAAGATAAAAAGATTTTCCATGGTTGATATCTTGATGCACTGTTTGAAGGGTTTTTTCATACACACGATTATTAAGTGTCTTGGCAGACAGTTCTAGCGCGGATAAGAGTGGCATACCTGCAGCAAAGGTAGTTGCGAAGGTTTGACAAAAGCGTGCCGTAACTATTTTTTGAAAAAAAGAGCCTAGCAGCGGTAATTTCAATAAGAATGCATCTGTAAAAAAGCGAACAGTGCTATTTTTTTTACGTGTCAACATAAAGGTCATGATAAGCGTAGCTATACTTAATAGAATTTGCACAATATATTCTTGTAATCCATGAGAAATTTTTAAGACAAAAACAGTAAAAGCGGGCAGATGCTGTCCTGCACTGCTAAAGAGTGATTGAAAACCTGGGATCACTTTGATGAGTAAGATGCTGCTGACAATGGCTGCAATGCCAAGCACTGTCAGAGGATAAGAAAATGCTTTCTTCATTTTCTTATGAAGGCGCAGCGATTTTTCTTGATAGCTTGCAATACGACTGAGCATACTATCTAAAGTGCCTGAGTGTTCCCCGGCATTAATTAAATGGCAAATGAAGGGGTCGAAATAGTGAGGATATCGTTCTAAAGCAGCGCTGAAAGAGGAGCCTGTCTCAATAGCGGATTTGAGATTAAGCAATACTTTTTTTAGCACTGTATTTTGCGTGCTTTGAATAAGGATGTTGAAGCTCTGTGGTAAAGAAATGCCCGCATTAATTAAGGTAGAAAGCTCACGCAGCAATAAAGCCACCTCTTTTTTAGTGAGGCGTCTAAAAGTTTTTTCAAAAAATGAAGGGCGACTGATGCGCGAAATGAGAATGCCTTGACTACGCAGCAGTGTTTTTGCGTTCAGTAAATTGAGCGCTTCTATGCTGCCTTCTATTGTATGTCCTTCTGCATTAAATCCTTGCCAGCTGAAAGTTTGTTTTTTGGGATTCATTGCATATCTCCTTGTGAGTCTCCTTGGAGGGGCGCAATTTCTTCTAAGGAAGTAAGCCCTTGTTTCACTTTTTCTAATCCATTCTCATAAAGGGTCGTAAATCCTTCTTTTTGAGCCATGGCTGCGATATCCAATGAAGTCCCGCCTTGCAAAATTGCTTCACTGATTTTTTCACTGAGGGGCAATACTTCAAAAATACCGATACGGCCTTTAAAGCCTTCCTGACAGTTTTTGCAGCCCTGTGCTTGGTAAAATACCCTGTTTTTTAGGTCTGTTTCAGTGAGGCCTGCTTTTTTAAGTAGGCTTTGCGAGTAATTGTAGGGGACTTTACAGTCTACACATAACAAACGAACAAGGCGTTGTGCAATCACGAGTTTGAGAGAGGTGGCAATATTAAAAGGCGCAATACCCATATTGACTAAACGTGTCACTGTTTCCACAGCGCTATTGGTATGCAAAGTTGAAAGCACAAGATGACCTGTTTGCGCAGCTTTAATGGCAATATCAGCTGTTTCTTGATCGCGCACTTCACCTACCATCATGATATCTGGATCTTGCCGCAAAAATGCACGCAAAGCAGTGGCGAAAGTCAGTCCTGTTTTAGGATTAACTTGGACTTGATTGATTCCTGATAAATAAATTTCAACGGGATCTTCTGCCGTCGAAATATTTTTTTGTGCTTGATTGAGTCGATGTAAAGCGCTATACAGTGTCACAGTTTTTCCGGAACCTGTGGGCCCCGTGACTAAAATCATGCCTTGATGGGCAGATAAGGAATTGAGCAATACAGTTTTTTGTACAGCTTCTAATCCCAATTCTTCAATACCCATGACAACTTGTTTCGGATCCAAAATACGCAGCACTATTTTTTCACCAAAAAGGGTCGGGCAGCTACTGACGCGAAAGCTTAAATGCTCATGATGAAAGCGCCCATCTTGTGGCAAACGCTTTTCAGCAATATCGAGCCCCGCCATAATTTTTAAACGGCTTGCCAAGCGTGAGGCAAGCAGGATATCAGGTTTTTCGATTTCATATAAAATACCATCAATGCGAAAGCGAATGCGGTAATTTTTTTCATAGGGTTCAAAATGAATATCAGAAGCGCCTTTGTGTACGGCATCAATAATAATTTTATTGATAAAGCTGACGGTTGGAAAATCCGTCAGCGCTTCAGACACACTGGCTTGAGTCGGCATACAATTTACCCCTCACCCGTCGACTTGGTCGCCGACCTTTATTCGCTATCGCGCGGGCGTGGTGGGCGATCGTTTCGCTGCGGCGCTCTGTATACTTGCTGATGATTACGTGATCGTTTGCGGTAATGGCCACCTTGCCCTTGACCTTGTCGATAATGAGAGCGTTGTCCTTCTCTATTCTCTCCACTGCGTTCGCGCGAGCGCTCCGGTGTAACGACGGGTTCAGCCTTTTTTTCAAAGAACGCAGAAAACATACGTTTGAATACGCCTGCTTCCGCTTTTTTATTTTTGGCGCGCGGCGCTACAGTATCTGACTCTACGGTTTTGACGGCAGGTTTCGCCCGTGTCGTTTTTTGATAGGTGG
>JBILMY010000100.1:0-4745 GCA_044375265.1 Gammaproteobacteria bacterium
GCCGGCGTATCAATTTTTGAGGGCACAGAAGGTTGCAATGATTTTTCCATTGGCATCGAGCTTGAAGGTCGCGATGATGGGCCATATACGAAGGCGCAGTATAAAGCCTTGTCCCGTGTGACGCGAAAACTTCAATCCGTTTTTCCTGCTTTAAAAAAATGGCACAATATCCAAGGCCACAGCGATATTGCGCCGGGGCGTAAAACCGATCCGGGCATAGGGTTTCGGTGGAAATATTATCGGCGGTTATTGAATAGTAGAGACACATGCAATGCGTCTCTACTACTTATTTGAGCCTCCCTCTAAGTTTTGCTATACTTGCGCTTTGGTATTAGCAATTAGGAATATATGGGCATGTCCAGTAAAAAAATAGAAAAAAATATTTTAGTCGGTTTAGATATCGGTACGTCTAAAGTCGTGGCGCTTGTGGCAGAAATTTTACCCACGGGGGAGCCTTCTATTATCGGTATCGGCGTGCAGCCTTCGCGCGGCTTAAAAAAAGGGGTTATCGTCAATATCGATGCCACCGTGGTTTCTATTCAAGCGGCGATTGAAGAAGCCGAACTCATGTCAGGAGTGACCATACGCGATGTGTTTACAGGCATTGCGGGCAGCCATATTCGCAGTTTAAATTCGCACGGTATTTCTGCTATCAAAGACAGTGAAGTAGATATTACAGATATTGAGCGCGTTATCGATGCAGCCAAAGCGGTTGCCATTCCCGCCGATCAAAAAATCTTACATATTTTACCGCAGGAATTTGTCATCGATACTCAAGATGGTATTAAAGATCCCATCGGTATGTCTGGGGTACGACTCGAGGTGCGCGTGCATTTAATCACCGGTGCGGTGAGCGCGGCGCAGAATATTACCAAATGCGTGAAGCAATGTAAGCTTGACATCATCGATATGATTTTAGAACAGCTTGCCTCAAGCTACGCGGTACTTACCGAAGATGAAAAAGAATTAGGTGTTTGTTTGTTGGATATCGGTAGCGGGACGACTGACATTGCAGTATTTTCTAAAGGCGCTATTCGTCATACCGCGGTGATTCCGATTGCGGGCGATCAAGTGACCAATGATATTGCCGTCGCGTTTCGTACGCCGACACATCATGCGGAAAAATTAAAGCTCGAGCAAGGCGCCGCCTTGGTGCGCATGGCCGATCAAAATGCTTTATTTGAAGTCCCGAGCGCCAGCGATAAACCGGGACGCCAAGCCTCTGCCAAAAGTTTAGCGGAAGTCATGGAAGCGCGTTATGAAGAGTTATTTAAACTGGTGACCAGCGAACTTCATCGCGTGGGCCTTCAAGATGCTGTGCCTTCAGGTATGGTGATTACGGGCGGTGCAGCGCAGGCCAAGGGATTGGTACAGCTTGCCGAAGGCGTCTTAAAAATGCCCGTAAGGCTCGGTTCGCCCCAGAATTTTAAAGGGCTTCAAGAGCGTCTTGTGAATCCTGCCTATTCTACGTCAGTTGGGCTTTTAATGTATGCCATGCAGCAACAAGAAGAAGCCAAAGCCACGCCTAAAAAGCGTAAACCCTTATTTGTAGCCATCAAGCAATGGTTTTCGAACAATTTGTAATTTCAAAAAAACTAGCGTATACTTTTTTTTGATTTATTTTTTCCACTTTAGATAGGAGCCTGAAAACGATGTTTGAAATTATGGAAAACGAACCCCACAATGCCGTAATTACCGTGATTGGTGTTGGTGGCGGCGGTCAAAATGCCGTCGAACACATGTGTGGAAAAATCGAAGGTGTGCGCTTTGTTTGCGGAAATACCGATGCGCAAGTTCTTCGTAAATCTTCTGTTCCCACCGTGATTCAACTCGGTGAAGAAATTACCAAAGGCCTTGGTGCAGGCGCCAATCCTGAAGTGGGCAGAAATTCTGCGCTCGCGGATAGAGAAAAAATTGCCGATGTCCTCAAAGGCTCTGATATGGTTTTTATCACGGCGGGCATGGGCGGCGGTACTGGAACTGGGGCTGCACCTGTGGTTGCGCAAATTGCCAAAGAAATGGGCATTTTAACCGTTGCCGTGGTTACAAAACCTTTTGTGTTTGAAGGCAAAAAACGCATGAGTGTTGCGATGGAAGGTATCCATGAACTGGCACAATCCGTCGATTCTCTGATTACTATTCCTAACGATAAACTCTTAAGCGTGTTAGGAAAAAATATCAGCTTACTCAATGCTTTTAAAGCGGCGAATGATGTCTTATTTGGCGCGGTACAAGGGATCGCCGAACTCATTACGCGTCCAGGTCTTATCAACGTAGACTTTGCAGACGTTCGTACAGTGATGTCTGAAATGGGCATGGCGATGATGGGCACAGGTAAAGCCAGCGGTGAAAACCGTGCGAAAATAGCAGCGCAGCAAGCCGTGGCAAGCCCTTTATTAGAAGATGTGGATTTATCCGGTGCAGGCGGCGTACTCGTGAATGTCACGGCAGGCCTTGATATGTCGATCGGTGAATTTGAAGAAGTGGGTGAAGTGATTCGTAGCTTTGCTTCTGAAAATGCCACGGTCGTTGTGGGAACGGTCATTGACCCTGAATTAAAAGATGAGTTACGTGTAACAGTTGTGGTGACGGGTCTTGGGCAGGTGCGTCCTGAGCGCGCAGCGCCTAAAAAATTAGAACCTGCGGTTGAAGGCGCGCTTGATTACAATGTGCTCGATAAACCTGCAGTACTTCGTAAACAAACGCCTTATCAAGCGGCAACACCACCATCGGCAGCTGAGCGCACTGCGCCTGCAGATACTAGCTTTGCGTCCAAATCCAGCGCAGCCTCTTTGCAAGAAAGCGAAGAATATTTAGATATTCCTGCGTTTTTACGTAAGGGGCGGTAAAGCGTCTTGAACTGTGATTGCACTGATTAGTGTGATTAACTATGATTAAAAAAGCCCCCTTAACAAGGGGGCTGTCGACATCGTCGACTGGGGGATTTATTTAAATGCTGCTGTATAAATCTCCCCCATCGGCTCCGCCGATTTCCCCTCTTGTTAAGAGGGGAGTTTTTTCCTTAAACAAAATGCTTCTTCGATTTCTCTTACTATTCTTTTTGCCCTTTCCTATTTTCGCCACCTCTCTGGCGATCACTGGCACTCCTGAAACCATTTTCCATTACGAATCTGATCATTGCAAAGTGCATTACAATGAATGGCAACAAGGAAAATTTGATTTCTCGGATGAACCTGCGCGTGCATTTATCGGAAGTGATGGAAAGGTTCAACTGTATATCACCAATTCACATGGGCTCTATCGAAGCATCGGCGGTACTTCCTTAAACAGTGTTTTTCATCGCGATTGTCATCCTGTTTTATCCAGTGATTATCAAAATATTGGCCTGCATTCGCATCCTTCTCAGTTGACGAATCAACTGTGGTTTTGGGCATTGTGGAAAGATCCTAAAAGTCAAAATATTTATGCACTGGTGCACAATGAATTTCATGGCGAAAAAAATCCACGTTATTGCTCAGGCAAAGATAAAAATAATTGCTGGTATTCCAATCTCATTGCGGCGGTTTCACACAATGACGGAAAAACTTTTGAGATCTTACACAATCGCTACGGTGTAGCGCCTGCGATTGTGTCGAATTTTCCGTATCGCATCGATGGCGGCAGACAAGGCATGCCGAATGCCTCTAATATCGTGAAAAATTTTTTTGATAAAAGCGATTCGCATTTTTATGTGTTAGCGCTTAATATGAATTGCGGTAATGCACCTTGTTTATCAAAAACAGACAATAAAAATGGTATGTGTTTGTTTCGCGCAGACAACATTTATTATGATAAGCCGACCGTATGGAAAGCGTATGATCTTGGATCGAAAAATTTTGTACGCGCTTTTAATCAAAGTCCGTATCAAGAAAAAATTGCAGAACCTGTAACTTGCACACCGGTGTTACCTGGTTTGTTTCGTTTTGGGCTAAGTTACAATACGGCGCTGCATGAATATATTGCAGTGGGATTAAATACGAATTATCCGACGAAACAGGGACCGATTACGACAGTCGTATACGCTATCAGTCGCGGCAGTTTAAGCAACTGGGATACGGGACCTCGCGGCCAAGGTTATTGCATCCAAACCAAAGCAGGCGATTGCATGAAAGCCACATGGATGAAAGCTTCGTTGTCAAAAGACATTTATAGCCTGGGTTATCCAACGCTGCTTGATCCTGAGAGCGGAGATGTGAATTTTCAATTGACAGGAAAACAGCCTTATTTATATTTCACAACTTACTTAAATCAGGGCGGATTTTTTAACCGCGATGTGGTGCGGGTACCATTGCGTATGAGTAAAGATAAAGTGTAGAATATCAATTATTTTTTGATTAGCTAGGGTTTTAGTTTGAATATTTCAGAAAAGCTTAAAGAATTACTTAAATCTCCTAGAGAAACAGAAATCTTGGAATTTAAAGAAGCTAAGAATAAGTTTGACATTGAAACATTAGGAAAATATTTTTCTGCTTTGAGTAATGAGGCGAACTTAAAAGGCTCTACAGAAGCCTGGTTATTATTTGGTATTAATAATGAGGGAAAAGTTGTAGGATCTGATTTCAGAAAAGAAGAAAAACATTTACATAATTTAAAAGAAGAAATTGGAAGTAGGACAACTCATGGAATTACTTTTGCTGATATACTCAAATGACTAGAGATTTCCCGATTTAAAGATGTGTCTCACCTCTCCCCTTGCGGGAGAGGTCTGCGCGAAGCGCAGGGTGAGGGGTACCAAACAACCTTTT
>JBILMY010000101.1:0-4722 GCA_044375265.1 Gammaproteobacteria bacterium
GTAAATTCCCCTCCAGAGGAGGGGTGGCAGGCGTAGCCTGACGGGGTGGTTGAATACCCCCTTGCGACCTTTGTGCCCGTGCATCCTGCACAAGCATTTTCCCTTTGGGAAAACCAATGCCTTCGGCATTGTCAAAAATTCGCTGTCCTGCGAATTTTTTCCCACAAGGGGGGAGATGAAATATAACTTATACTTTACCATCGGAGACCACTATGAAAAAAACCATTAATGAACTTTCTATTTTTTTAGCCAATACGTATTTATTAACCCTGAAAACGCAATTTGCCCACTGGAATGTGGAAGGTGAGAATTTTTATAGCCTGCATAAGTTGTTTGAAGAGCACTATAATACCTTGGCAGAGCATAATGATGAATTAGCAGAGCGTATCCGTGCGCTCAAAGCTTTCGCGCCTGCAAGCTTTGCAGAGTATCAAAAACTGGCTTTTTTAAAAGAATTTTCAGAAGTTGTTTCTGCAGATAAAATGATTGCGACCTTAATGGCCGATCATGAAACCATGACCCAAAAAGCCAAAGAGCTTATTGATATTGCTGAAAAAGAAGAAGATCCTGGTACGGCAGATATGGTGACTGGTTTCACCGAAGCCCATGATAAAATGGCCTGGATGCTCAGAAGCTTGCTGAAGAAATAATCTGTTTTTAAGCCCCCTTAATAAGGGGGCTGTCGACCTAAGTCGACTGGGGGATTTATTTAAACACTTCTTTATAAATCTCCCCTATCGGCTCCGCCGATATCCCCTCTTGTTAAGAGGGGTGAAAATCATAGTTAATCAGCTTAATCCGTTTAATCTCAGTTCAAAACCTTTCCTTAACCCTTTCTAAATATTCTCTTAAGGCTCCCTTAAGCTTAGCTTGTTATACTGTCAGGGTAATAAATACTATTAAAAAATCATAATTTATAATAAGAGATTTTAGTATCGGGAAAGTGCGCAGGAGTTTGTTAAGGAGTTATCGCCTTTCCCGAAAAAAATCTAATGCATTATTAGAGCAAAAGAACAATGTATCATCAAGATAATTCTATTTCATTAAATACGCTTAAAAATACTAAGATTCTAAGTATTCAACGGGGAAGTAATGAAAATCATAATTCTCGGGAAAATATTTATATTCCCTGTGGAATGCAATGGGAAAAAGGGCGCGCCTTATTTCAAGAATATTCATTTAAAGGAATTAGGGTGACACAAGCATTTCCAAGCACTTCTAAACTTTGCGTGCATTTTATTGTGAAATGTGAACTTGATATAGTAGATCACTGTTTTAGTCTGCCTATTTTATTAGCTGATGAAGGTTCCGATATTTTTATTAATAGTCTTCAAAATGAATATGATGAGGAATTGTCTGGTATTTCTATAGGACAACATTGGCAAAAAAACTTTATCTTCAAAATCCCTGCTTTGGCAGGAAAAAAATTTACTGTAAAGTATACGCAAGAAATAATAAATTATAAAGAAGAGAGGTATGATAAAAATTTTTATCAGAGTAAATTTATTGACTTAAAAAACAGATACCAGTTGTTTAATGATAAATCCTTAGAATGGCTAAATTATTTATCAAGCACGCCAGATTTTAAAGGCTTTTTTTTATCTATGGCGGATAATAAATATTACCTTTATTTTAATAATCTAAGTTTTGATGCTAAAATCGCACTCGATGATATTTTTGAAGGCGGCTCCAATTATTCGAATCTTTTACAAAAGCCGACGCTATTTGAGTATTTTAAAGCGCTCTTACGCGGCGATCAAAATAAAGTGTATCCCTTAGCAAATCAGCGTCTTTCTTGAAAAAAATCTTGCAATATTTTCTTTGATTCCATTGCTAAAATATTTCCTTCATACTGAATTTTATGATTCAGCCAATCCAAATCTAATGCCTGTATTTGTGAAACAATCGCCCCCGTTTTAGGGTCTGGCGTACCATAATATAATTTTTCTATACGTGCATGCACCATGGCCATGGCGCACATGAGGCAAGGTTCAAGCGTTACATAAAGGTTTGCACCCTTTAAACGATAATTCTGACATTTTTCTCCCGCTTTACGCAGAGCAATTATTTCTGCATGGGCACTGGGGTCATGCGTTGAGATAGGCTGATTATAGCCTTCAGCAATGATTTCACCGTTATAGACGATGATTGCACCTACAGGAACTTCGCCCTGGGTTTTGGCCTGCTGTGCAAGCTCAAGCGCGCGTTGCATATAGTTGGTGTGGGTTGGCATGGTTATTTTAGCCCCTTTAATAAGGGGGGAGTTTCATTCTTCATCTGCTTCATTAATAAACTCAGCTCTCGGCGCAAACGTATTAAAATCCCACAATTGCTTATCCATGAGTTGGCTTGGTGCAACTGAACTTAAGGCATGCAAAATATTACTGGGAATTTTAGGATTCCCTTTAGCAAGTTCATCAATCAATTTTTTTATTTTCACGCGGGATAAATTTTCTTGTGAGCCGCATAAATTACAAGGAATAATGGGGTAAGCCTGCTGTTTTGCATATTCAATAATATCGCTTTCTTGGCAATATACGAGGGGTCTTATCACAATCAAATCTTTGGCATCATTTTGCAATTTTGGTGGCATCGATTTAATTTTGCCATTATAAAAAATGGACATCAGCAGCGTGCGGATGAGATCGTCACGATGATGCCCCAGCGCGACTTTATTAAAGCCATTTTCCCGGGCGTAGCGATAAATAATGCCACGGCGCAGGCGAGAGCAGAGTGAGCAATAGGTTTTGCCTTCCGGAATTTTGTCTTTCACAATAGTGTAAGTATCTTTGGTGAGAACGGTAAAGGGAATATTTTTCCCCGTTAAATAATTTTTAAGGGCACTGTCATCCCAGCCAGGCTGTGATTGATCAAGGGTAAAAGATAAAAAGTTGAAATCTTGTCCTCGCTCGGCATGTAATTTTTTAAATAAAGACAGCATGGTAAAAGAATCTTTACCGCCTGATAAGCAGACAAGCACATTATCACCTTTTTCAATCAGTTGATAATGAGCAATGGCATTTTTAAAATAATGAAATAATTTTTCTTCAAGTGGGTTTGACATAATGTAGACGATGAATACAATAAAAAGCGATGAGCTGGCAAAGAAGTAATATTGATAAGGCATGCTGAAAACCAGCATTACTGATATTCATAAAATGCGAATCTGCGCCTTTATCCAATAAAAATCCAATGAGGGGTTGAAATAGGGCTCCACCTCCCATGACTAGCGTATTAGTGAGGCCCACAGCAACGCCTGTTTGTGAAAACCGATGAATTTGCGCATTGAGTGCAAAACAAAGCAGCATACTTGCAGTGGAAAAACCGAAGCAAAATAAAAAGAAGCTCAGTAAAAAAATTGAATGAAGCGGTAAATAAATAATACTGAGCAGTGAAAGAAATGCGATGCTAACGCCAATTTTTAAAGCCATTGTTGTGGAGATAAAGCGGGTCATCAGCCCATAAAAAGGCCCGCCGATGGCAATACCAATAAACATAATAGAAGAGAGCAAAGCGGCAGATTCACGGGTGATCTGATGCATTTGCATTAAAAAAGGGACGCTCCACAGTTCAGTAAACGCAGAGACAGGCGCTACCATCAGTGCTGCAATAACCGCAATCAACCAAGTATTTTTTTCACGAAAAACTTGTTTTAATTCTTGTAAAAATTGTTTGCGGTCGTCTTTAAAACATTGTGTAGAGCAAGGAGGTGATTTAACAAAGAGTAAAATGGCAACAGCAAGAATAAGACCAGTCCAGCCTGCAATCCAAAAGCTTTCCCGCCAGCCAGTATGCGCTACAAAATAGGCAAGCGGGGCAGCGCCTATGATAGCGCCCATGACACCCAGGGTATTGGTAATACCGATAATAAAAGGGACCATGGTAGGCGGAAACCAAGCGCGCGCAATTTTTAAGCAACTGATAAAGGCCATGGCAGAACCTGCGCCGATGAGCACACGGGCTGCAAGCACAACCGTCAGAGAATCTGTTTTACTTAACATAAAAGTACTCAAAGCCACGATGAGCGCTGATACACTTAATAATTTTCTGACACCAAAGCGATCGAGTAAAAGACCAGCAGGAATTTGTAAGCTAGCATAGGCATAATAATAAAAGGCAGACAACCAGCCTATCATGGCAGCATTGATATTAAAAGTCGCCGTCAATTCTGGGATCATGACTTGTGGTGAAATACGCAGGAAAAACTCATAGGCATAATACAGGGCTGCAATGAACCAAATAAAAAAAGCCAGCCGAAGTTTAGGCGCGGCACTCATGGTATTTTCCGTCGATAATTAAAAAGCGCATCGATGACACTGACGATTAAAAACAGTAAAGAAAAAGGCAGTCCCAGGAAAAAAATAATATAACTTATCCAGAGCCATACTTTACTACGCTGTTGTTTGGCAAAGACATAATGCAAAAGGCTAAAAGAGGCTATGGCCATACAAAAGATATCAATAAACAAGAGATTGATAAATGCAGGCTCATATAAAAAAGCAATGGCAGTATCACAAACAACAAGCGCTAAAAAAAGATAGGAGAGTCGAATGCCTTGCCATTCTGGTGAAAAGCCTTCGGGCTTAAAAAGCTTTGCTTGCCAATAGCGTGCAAGAAAGACTGAAAAAAATGCATTACTACCAAAAAATAAAAAGACAATACCCAAACTATAAGGCGCGATTTTTTGTAAGAGGGCAATTTCTTCAGGGGGTAAATTTTGTG
>JBILMY010000102.1:0-4641 GCA_044375265.1 Gammaproteobacteria bacterium
GATAATTTTCGAAGTGAAATAGCGCGGACGAGATCGGCAATAGGGTGATTGGAAAATTCAGGCACAACGATATTCACTTTTACACCACGCCGCAGTGCAATTAAAAAGGCTTTTTGTAAATTATCATCCAAGATAAAATAGGGCGTTAAAATAGTAATACTTTCTTTGGCTTGATAAATAGCATTTAAAAAAGCATCATAAATTCTATCGCCAATGGTATCAGGTCCCGAGGGTAAAATTTGAACAGAGGCTTTACCACTGTTTTTTTCTTCAGGGTTAAATTCACAGTAATAATTTCCAGGCTCTGAGCTTGCGGCAAATTGCCAGTCTGATTGAAAAATATAAAGAATATCTTCTACAGCGGGGCCTTTAATCAAACATATCATATCGAGCCAAGCAGTGGGGGAATTTGTCAGATATTCTTCTGCAAGATTCATACCGCCGAGCAGCGCATGTTTAGAATCGAAAATCATCATTTTGCGATGATCGCGCAGGTTAATGTGTCCACGAAAAGGCGTATGAAAAAGCGGCATGATAAAGCGTAATTTTCCGCCTGCTTTTTTAAATAATTTTGCAAGGTGGCGTGGATACATGAGTAGCGATCCCACCGTATCCAATAAAAGACAAATAAATAATCCTTCTTCGGCTTTACGAATGAGCGCGTTCATGATTTCTTGACCGACACTGTCATTTTTTAAAATATACGTCGAAATTAAAATACTCTCTTTGGCAGCATTAATTTCAGCCAAGATAGCAGTTTTCGCCCTGTCGCCTGTGGTGAAAAATTCTAATGAATTGCTATGGCTTGAGGGTGAGGCGCCAAAGGTATCCAGCAGTACTTCCACCGGTTTTTGGTGAGGGCTGGGACTGGCCAAATGCCGCTGCTTCATGGTGCGTTTTTTTCGCAGTACCCAATAGAGTTTTCGTTGACCCAAAATAATAAAAAGCGGAACGCCGACATAAGGAATTAAAAACATGAAAAAAAGCCACGCTAAAATATTGGCGATGGGGCGTCGACCGCGGCTTAAAAAAACCATGGTGATGAACAATACAAAAAAGAGTATTGACATGGCTAAGTGATAAAGGCTCCAGGTCCACATGATAATAATTCCTAAGTTTTTTTGAGTAAACGTTTTAACAAAGTTTTCGCAGTACTGGGGATGGGCTGCAAGGGTTTTAGTACCGGCTTTGTATTTTCATACACCGGCGTGACTTTATATTCAATGTCACAAAGTGATAACTCCGGATACAAGGTTTGAAGTGTTTGAAGAATACCTTTGCTTTGTAAGCGTACGCTTGTTAATGCCGCGGCGTGATGAAATCCTAAGACGACAGTACTTGCCCGATAATTGATGACCACGCATTCATCACTATAAGATGCGGGTAGCATTTCTCTGAGCGCAGCGGTCATGGCAGATAAGAGTTGGCTTTTTTTTAAAAGGGGCTCAAGTGGAGAATAAGCATTTGGTAAATCCATTGTATTTACATGGGCTGATAACGGCGCTCAATATTGGCGCCCAGCGTTCCTAATTTTTCTTCAATACTTTCATAGCCTCTATCAATATGATAAATGCGATCGACAACAGTTTGTCCTTCAGCGGCAAGGCCCGCAAGGACCAGCGAGGCAGAAGCGCGTAAATCTGTGGCCATCACAGGCGCACCTTTTAATTGCTCAACGCCTTGAATAAAAGCTTGATTGCCTTTGACGGTAATATTGGCACCCAGGCGGCAAAGTTCTTGCACATGCATAAAACGATTTTCAAAAATCGTTTCAGTGACGGTAGAAGCACCATCGGCCAAAGTATTGAGCGCTAAAAATTGGGCTTGCACATCTGTGGGAAATCCTGGGTAGGGTTCTGTGATGATATCGATAGGCTGAATACGGTTTTTATTCATGGCTAGGTGAATATTGTCTTTATCCGTTTGGATATCTG
The DNA here is from genome assembly GCA_044375265.1 of Gammaproteobacteria bacterium. Taxonomy (GTDB): domain Bacteria; phylum Pseudomonadota; class Gammaproteobacteria; order JABDGN01; family JABDGN01; genus JBILMY01. Next base: position 1,935 of record JBILMY010000102.1, read on the forward strand.
CGCCAGCTTCTTTTAGTTTATCGAGAACAATCCCCACATAGTCGGGATTAATACCTTTGAGGGTAATACTGCCTTTGGTGATCATTGCGGCGATTAAATAGGTAGCCGCTTCAATACGGTCAGGCATAATAATATAAGGGGTATTTCCGCCTAAACTTTCTACGCCGTCAATGACAATCGTATCTGTGCCTTGTCCACTGATGCGTGCGCCCATGTGATTTAAAAAATTCGCGGTGTCGATGACTTCGGGTTCGCGTGCGGCATTGTGGAGTACTGTAGTGCCTTTTGCAAGAGAAGCCGCCATCATTAAATTTTCAGTGCCATTCACAGTCACTTTATCAAAATAAATTTCTGCGCCTTTTAATCGGCCATTCACTTTGCCGTGAATGTAACCTTTGTCTATCCAAATGTCTGCGCCGAGCGCCTCTAGGCCTTTTAAATGCAGATCTACAGGACGCGTACCGATAGCACAACCGCCGGGAAAAGACACTTTAGCTTCTTTATATTTTGCTAAGAGCGGTCCCAATACCAAGATAGAGGCACGCATGGTTTTGACGCGCTCGTAACTTGCGACAAAATTGTTGGTCGTTGTTGGATCAATTTGCATCCCCATTTTTTCATTGAGGGTTAAATGCACGCCCATGTCAGATAACAGTGACATGGTGAGGGTGATATCACGCAGATGCGGAATGCGCTCGAGCGTGATCGGTGTGTCAAGCAACAGTGAGGCGGCCAAAATTGGCAACGCTGCATTTTTAGCGCCTGAAACCCAAAGCTGCCCTTTCAAAGGGATGCCCCCTTGAATGTAAAGATTATCCATGAATTGTCCTAAAAATCGGTAAAATAAATTCACGTTATTATACGAGAAAAAGGGGCAAATAGAAATAAGGGCTAACCAGGCTGAAAATAACGATTTACCTTGTTTATCTCCTGTAGTCCAAAATAGCTGATTGCTTTTTTGGACTAAACTGCTATACTTACTCATCCTAATTTATTTCCTTTTGAAGGAGTCTTGGTATCATGGTAACGAAAAAGAAAGTGGTTAAAAAAACTCAAAAACCAATCTCTAAACCGAAGGCGGTTGTAAAATCGTCCGTGAAGAAAAAAGCCACGACCAGTGGAACTGCGGCGAAAAAATTGACTGTTAAAAAAGCCCCTGTGAAAAAGCCGACTCCTAAAAAAGCGTCCGTGAAAAAAGCGACGCCTGCTAAAAAAACGCCTGCCGCGCAGAAAAAACCGGTAGCCACAAAAGCAGTCAAAAAAGTGACTAAAAAAATAGTAAGCAAAGTCGTGAAAAAAGCGGCGCCTGCTAAAAAAAGCCTTGTGAAAAAATCAAGCGCAGCTAAAAAACCTGTAATCAAGACGCCTGCTAAAAAAATAGTGGCAAAAAAAGCTACGCCAGCACTGGCAGTTAAAGCGCCCGCTAAAAAAGTAGCGCCTAAAGTCGCTAAACCTGTAGCTGTAGCTGTAGCACCTAAATCTGCTGCGCCTAAAGTGGCTAAGCCTGTTGCCCCTGAAGTCGCCATTCAAAAAAAGCCTGCACCCGTTGTAGCAGCGCCTAATAAATCTGCAAAACCCGTTGGGCCTAACAATATCGCTATTGCTAAAAGCCACGGCGAGAAAAAAACCGTTGCAGAAAAGATTGAAGAGAAAAAACACTCGCCCATTCATTTAGATGGCAAAAAAATGGGTTTAGGCATTACAGGGCCCGTCTCGCATATTCCACCCTATAGACCCACGCCAGGTGAAATTTATATGGATGGCGCGCAGCTCAAACACTTTGTGCATGTATTAACTGAGTGGAAAAAAGAATTGCTGAGTGAAGCCAGTGGAACAGTTTCCCATATGCAAATGGACAATGAAAATTTTCCGGACTTGGCCGATAAAGCCACACAGGAAGAAGAATTCAATTTAGAACTCAAAGCGCGCGATCGCGAAAGAAAACTCATTAAAAAAATTGAAGAGTCTTTACAAAAAATCGAAGCAGGTGATTTTGGTTATTGTGAAATCTGTGGCACTGAAATCGGACTGGCGCGTTTAGAAGTGCGTCCTACTGCAAACTTGTGCATTGATTGTAAACGCATTGAAGAAATGCGGGAAAAACAAAACACGTTTTGATTATTCGCTCCCTTAATAAGGGGGCTGTCAGCGAAGCTGACTGGGGGATTTAATAATATGCACTACTATAAAATCCCCCTTATTGGCTTCGCCAATTTCCCCCCTTGTTAAGGGGGGAGTAATTTTCCCTCCTTGTGCCCGTAGCTCAGCTGGATAGAGTATTGGCCTCCGAAGCCAAGGGTCGTGCGTTCGAATCGCATCGGGCACGCCATTTTTGAAGGATATCATGAATACTGCGCCGCACACGCCCATGATGCAGCAATATTGGTCGATTAAAAAAGAATATCCCGACCTTTTGCTGCTGTATCGCATGGGCGATTTTTATGAATGTTTCTATGATGATGCCAAGCTGCTTTCCAAGCATTTGGATATTGTGCTCACACAGCGCGGCCATTCTGCCGGCGACCCCATCCCGATGGCAGGTATTCCCTATCACGCCGCTGATAATTATTTAGCAAAGCTTGTCAGTAAAGGATTATCAATTGCTATCTGCGAGCAAATCGGCGAAGCCTTTGGCAACAAAGGGCCGATGGAGCGAAAAGTCACGCGTATTTTAACGCCCGGTACGCTCACTGATGAATCCTTGCTC
>JBILMY010000181.1:0-2800 GCA_044375265.1 Gammaproteobacteria bacterium
TTCCTATTGTTCAGAAGAAAAAAATCTGCTAAAATCGCTTTTCAGTTTCAAGCTGGTGTAGCTCAGTCGGTAGAGCAGCTGATTTGTAATCAGCCGGTCGTGGGTTCAACTCCTATCACCAGCTCCATTTTTTTTCCCCGAACGGGTACTTTCATGCGCTTTAACAAAAAACTCTTGCCACTTTTTCTTTTATTACTTCTAGGTATCATCTGGGGTTCAGGCTATTCGATTGCGCGTTATGCGATGACGCATGGCGTTCCGCCGCTCGGGTATTCTTTTTGGCAATCCTTAGGGCCGGCTATCGTATTATTAATAGTTGCCCTCTTTGAAAAAAAAATCCGTTTTAATTTTCAATATCTGCGTTATATTGTGATTGCAGGGCTTTTGGGTATCGCGCTTCCCAATAGCACCATGTATTTTGCTGCGGCCCATTTGCCGTCAGGAATTCTCGGCGTTATCGTCAATACAGTGCCTATTATGATGTATCCTTTGGCGCTTTTATTTCGCCAGGAATATTTTCGCGCACCAAGACTCATCGGTGTTGTTTTTGGAATGCTCGGTATTTTATTGATTGTTTTCCCTGCACATTTGCCAAGCTTCAGCCTTTATTGGGGGCTGGTTACTTTACTCAGTCCTTTTTGCTTTGCCTTATGTGCTATTTATGGCGTGTATGACAGACCGCCCGCAGCCAGCTCATTACAATTGGCTACAGGTATGCTGATTGTTTCCGCCTTTATTTTATTGCCTTTTATTTTAGTGAACCATGAATTTTATCCGATCACTTCTTTTTCGCGTCCCAATCTTGCTGTCATTCTTGAAATTATTTTATCCTCCATTGGTTATATTTTATTTTTTCAATTATTAAAAATGGCAGGCGCTGTTTATTACAGTTTAGTAGGGACCGTGGTTTCTTTAACGGGATTATTTTGGAGCTTTATTGTATTTGGGGAAAAACCTTCTCTTGCCGCCTGTTTTGCAGTGATATTAATTATTCTGGCGATCTTTATGATTTCGCTTTTTCCCGCTAAAAAATAATGTTGATTATTTTACTCAGTATTGTAGTCCTTTGCAGCGTAAGTACGTTGATTATTGTATTGGGATTATTGACCCGTCAAAAAGGGCATCTCCAACAATCCTTGATGCAATCCTTTGATACGCTACGCGGACAATTGTCTGATCCTATCAAACAATTGAGTGACACACAGCGAGAAGGTGAAAAGAATATCCGCATGGAGATCTTAACGACACTCAAATTACATCATGCAGAATTGCAAAAAGAAATTGTGGCACTCATTGATAAAAACGATCGTAAGCTGCAAGAAATCAGCGGACAAGTGGAAAAACGGCTGTCAGATGGCTTTGAAAAAACCACGACGATTTTTCAGTCGGTATTGACCAGTTTAGGGAAGCTTGATGAAGCGCAAAAAAATATTGTAGCCTTATCTTCGAATGTGGTAAGCCTTCAGGATATTTTGTCGGATAAGCGATCTCGTGGGGCTTTTGGAGAGGTCCAATTAAACGCCTTGATTCGAAATATGATTCCTGAATCCCATTTTCAATTACAATCGACCTTAAGTACGGGCGCGCGCGTGGATTGTTTATTGTTACTGCCAGAACCTACGGGCAATATGGCGATTGATTCAAAATTTCCGCTGGAAAGTTATCAGCAGATGATGGATGTCAATTTACCGGACATGACGCGCAAAGCGGCGAGCGGTCAATTTAAAAAAGATATTAAAAAGCATATTCAAGATATCGCAAAAAAATATATCGTACCCAATGAAACCACAGACAGTGCCATGATGTTTATTCCTTCAGAAGCCATCTTTGCCGAGATACATGCCCACCATCCCGATTTAGTGGTAGAATCCCATGCTGCTCGCATATGGCTTGTGTCTCCCACTACCATGATGGCGATTTTAACGACCATTCGATCGGTATTGAAAGATGATGCTACGAAAAAACAAGTGGGGCTGATTCAGCAGTATTTAAAGAATTTACATGAAGATTTCAAACGTTTCAAAGAACGAATGGATAAGCTTGCGACCCATATTAAGCAAGCAAATGACGATGTAATGGATGTCAACACATCCGCCAAAAAAATGACCAGTGCATTTGAAAAAATTGAGCGTGTAGAACTTCACGCATTAGAAAATGAGGTAACCCATGAAAAACAAACCCTTGAACATTTTAGTCACCAATGATGATGGCGTGCATGCGCCCGGCATTAAAGCTTTGGCACAAGGCTTATCCACTTTAGGAAAAGTCACCGTCATGGCGCCTGATCGCGACCGTTCCGGTGCCAGCCATTCTCTGACTTTAAGCGCGCCTTTAACAGTACATAAACTGGAAGAAGATCGCTATATGGTCGAAGGCACCCCCACGGATTGCGTGCATTTAGCTTTAACTGGCTATTTCCCCGATCGCAGTTTTGATTTAGTGGTTTCTGGTATTAATCGCGGTGCCAATTTGGGCGATGATGTGATTTACTCAGGCACAGTAGGGGCTGCTATTGAAGGGCGCTTTTTAGGCACACCTTCGGTTGCTGTTTCGCTCGTCGGAGATGAGCATTATGATACAGCTGCGCAAGTGACGGTAGAATTTATTCAGCATTTGTTGCAGCATCCTATTAAAAAAACCATGACGATCAGCATCAATGTGCCTGATATGCTGAGATCTGCGCTCAGAGGGTTTGAAGTTACCCGCCTAGGTTCACGCCATCCAGCAGAGCCTTCCATCAAACAGCGTGATCCGCGGGGACGTACGATTTATTGGATCGGCGCTGCGGGTGAAAAAAATG
>JBILMY010000202.1:0-4563 GCA_044375265.1 Gammaproteobacteria bacterium
GAGTATTATTGGGAAAGTTATTAAAGCTAAAACTAGCGGATAGCTGTCTGTCTAACTCACTCATTTTTGTTGTATCTACACTGAAGGTCACTGTGCCATTTCCTGGAATAGAGAAATAGCGCGCTAAACCACTCAAGGTTCGAACATTCACAGTTGTCCCAAAATCCATTACGCTATTAAAACCAAAAGAATTCCGATTTAAAAAAGTATCCCCCTGTGCCAAACTAATTGCAGGTGCTGCGGCAACATTACCTGAAATTGCATTGGTTATCACAGTATAATCTTGCCCGTTAAGACCAAAATGGTACACAAATTGAAAGTTATAGCTTCCTGTCGCAGTCGGTGTCCAGTTCAGATAATAATTTCCATCGCCTGCTTTGGCAATAGCGCTATTCGTTAATCCCGTAGGTAAAGTGCCTGTTAAAGTAATTGACGTTAAGGTCACACCTGAAGTGGCTAACTGACTTAAAGTCGGACTCGTCACATATTGCGATAAATTCCAACTCACAGGAGAACTGACTTGAAAAGACTGCGCAGGAATTACATTGAGCGAAGGGGCAGAAACAACATTCAAGGTCACAACAGATGAATTAGAAGAATACAATATGGCGTTATTAGCCAAAGTTTTTTTCAATTTAAATTGTAAACTAGCGTTCGAAGAAATGCTACCAATCACTTTACCACTGCTGGCATCTACTGACAATCCTGCGGGTAAGGTACTTACTGTTTCATAACTTAATGTTTCTCCATTACTCACGGCAGGCGCATATTGTGATAATGAAAATAAAGGATTGTCATTGGTATAAGCAAAACCTGATTGCGCACTGAGTGCATTTGCAGTAATAGTCTGTATTGTAAAAGAAGGATTCCACACAGGCGCATTCGCATTCCCTACCGTAATATTTAAAGGTATTGTGATGGCCGATGGCATAGCCCCATTGATAAGACTTAAATTTACGGTCATATTTCCCGCGCTAGCAGGTACATAGCTAACCCCGTTTGCAAACATCAAGTGATTATTTGTGACAGTTAACCAACTGGGTAAATTGATTGCCGAAATCGTAAAGCCTGAAGGGGTATTACCCTGCGTATTGGCCGCGACATAGCTGCCTAAATCAATGCCTGAGACTAAATTAGCATTGCTTAATAAAGAAGTAGCACCTGAGTTTAAATTGCCGGTATTATTTCCCGCTTCAACACTGAAATCGAAAGGGGTATTTGTCCAATGAACCGCTTCTGGCGTAATTTGTAACTGTAAATTGCTTGTTTTTGCATCGGTAACATTGTCGCTCACATAAGTATAGGTGCAACTAACTGTCCCTGAAAACGCAACAGTAGGCGTGCCTGAAATGGCACCGGTGGCAGTATTTAAGGTTAATCCTGCAGGTAAGCCTGTACAAGCAAAGCTCAGATTAGCAGAAGTCACTGTATTATAAGCAGTGATAAAGCGTGTTAAAGAATCGATATAAGCAACGCCTTGCGAACCCCCTGCCAAATTCGTCAACGTAGTACTCCAAGATAAAGGAGATTCTACTGAAAAAGTTATCGGTAAAGCGCCTGAACTGAGGATTGCGCCCGACGCTACAGTGTTGGTTACCGTAAAGCTAGCGTTTATATTTCCTAAATGGGTCGGTGTCCCTTCGAGAAACCAATCTTTTGTAGTAGCATCTTGACGTAAACTGATGCCTGCCGGTAAGGCACTAAAAGAAACATTAACAGTACCGGTGAGCGAGGCCTTATTCTCTAGCCACTCAGAAACATTTTGAGACTCTATTTGGTTTTGGGAGCCAGTCAAGCTTAAAGGAATATCTTTCTTGAATACAGGCACTTGAGAATGCGTCAAAGGTATAGTCAACGCTAATTCACTTGGCGTACTTTGCGCGGGACCCGCTACACCAATATCGACTGTATAACTATCCCCTGCCAAATCAGTGGGTACATATTTTCCAGAGGTAATTCGAAGAACCCCATCTGCCCCTATCGTCAGCCAGCCTGGCAATCCTGAATAGGTCACATCACCCAAACCTACACCCTGTGGTAATTGAATATCAGAAGATAAATTTACTGTGATATCGTTACTCCCCACATCTAAAGGCGTAGTCGCATCAAGGCTGCCTTGTTTCCAATTTACTGCCGTTGGCGCGTTGATAATAAGAGCAAAAGCTTGAGAAGTGGACACGCCGTTACTCGTTAAAGTAAAGCTTGGCGTATAGCTGCCTATTTTCTTAGAAGCGCCTGAAATCAACCCATTACTCAAGCTTAATCCTGCGCTCGTTAAAACAGATTGGCAAGCAGTATCACAGCTTATACTATAAATTGCGCCTGTGATTTTTTTATCCACATAGGTATTTAAATCAACACTGTTTAGCTTATTATAATCAAAGAGCAAAGGAGCAGGAGTAGCCCATACCGCTTGCGGCAATAGAGTGAAATTTACGGTTTGAGTATCACTGCCCGCACCATTATCTGCAGTCACCGTAAACGTCGCTGTATAATCTCCCGCTGCTGCAGAAGAAGCGATATCGACTATCCCAGTAGCGCTTAAAGTGCCTACACTCGCTGATAAATCACTACTATAAGTTAAGGTCGCATTTCCATGACCTTGGCTCACATAATCACTTAAATCAATCCCTTGTGTGCCTACCACCAAATTGGCAAACGCATTATTCACGTTATTCCACACCGGCTTGTTATCATCCGTCACCGTATAATTCACTGTTTTGTTTGCAGCCGGGTCATTGGGCCTATTTTGTGCAGTTGCAGATAGAGTAAAACTGCCGCTGCTTGGCGCGTCTGCAGGCACAGCGCCATTGGCTACGAGCTGGCCATTTTCGATTTTTACAAAAGAGGGTTTATTGCTGCTTAAGCCAAATGTAAGGCTACCTAGATCGGATACTGTTCTTCCAGAATCTACGCTCAGATAATTTGACAAATCTCCGCTAGAAGCAATAGCATCTCCACGGTTAACCGTAATATTTAAAGTTTTAGCTGAATCCCAATCAAAAGAAGGAGCTTGTGAAAGTACAGAAATAGATTTGGAATAGGTGTTACCTAAAGAATCAGAACTCATTGTGACAATCAGATTATCAGTGCCAACTGCCGCTAAATTTCCTTGCAAGAGACTTCCCGATAAAGTGAGTCCATTGACCGCACTGGGAGAAATAGAAAACACGGCATCAGAGGGGGCATTGCTTAATTTGGTTTGTAAATCAATGTTGACTGCATCACCTGCCGTTCCTGAGATAGCATCAAAATCTGCATTCCACACAGGGGCCGGATTAATCGTTATAGTTTTGGTGATATCCATACTGACGCTTGCACCGGCAGAAGTAATATTGGTCACGCGGAAAGTAACAGTGCAAGCCGCGCAAGCTGTGGTAGGCGTACCAGAAATATTGCCTGTTGCAGTATCTAATACCAATCCTGCAGGCAAGGTCGTCCCTGAAACCAGGCTAAATGTTTTTTCAGACAGTAAATTGCTGGCGCTTAAATCATCATTATAAGGTACGCCTACTGTTCCGGAAGATAAGTCAAAAGTATTCCATACGGGAATATTATCCGCAGTTACTCTAAAAGTAACCGGAATGCTGACGCCATTTTCTTGGTTCTGACCCCTTACTATTAAATTAAAAGTGTAAGTTCCCACTTTTGTTGCATCAGGAAATATACCAGCTTTGGAGTGTAACAGGGTACCGGATACTTCCAACCACTCAGAAGAGGTAGATACTGTATCGGGATCGATTGTAATAATTGCTTGTCCCGCACCTGCTGGCACAGCGATATAAGACATTAAATCTTGACTAAAAACACCACCAGCTTCTTGCGTAAAATTCAGCGCCGTCACATTCCAAGAAAAATCGCCAACCTTAATATTCAAAGGAACAGATAATGTATACGTTTGTCCGTACGCAGATAAAGATAAAGGTAAAATCGCATTATTTTCTGTTGCTGCCGTTGGAGTGCCGCTTAATAAACCAACTGAGGTTAATGTTAAACCGTGTAAAGCATCCGTAGGCGCGCTAAATTCATAGTTAGCAGGTAAATTCTCAATATAATTTTTTAAATCAATTTGTGTATACGCTTGACCCACAACTCCCGTTGATAAAGTCACTGAGCCCCACTGTGGTTTAGGCTGTACGATAATTTCATAAGGCGCAGAAGTTGCACTGAGTTTTCCACCGCTTTCAAGCGTATTGGTCACCGTCAAAGCAAACTGATAGGTGCCTGCCGCTGCAGGTAAATCTCCTTTTACCTCTCCGGTATTGGCATTTAAATCCAAGGTGCCAGGTAATGTGGAACCTGCCGCTACAGCGTAAGTTAAATGGCTGTCTTGCGGTGCAACTACATCCCCCGCAAAGGTATTTTCATAGTGTTGTTCTGTGGTCACTTGATCGGTCAGAATATCGCTATTTTGCGAGTTCAGCGATTGATTCCAGCGCGGCATATTGCTTTGGCTGATAGAAAATTCAAGAGAAGCCGGTGTAGCCAAGGTCGTGTTGTATTGAGAAGCAACTTGCAAATGAAAATGCACCCCTTCCGTATCAGCAGGCACATATCCCGTTG
>JBILMY010000104.1:0-4552 GCA_044375265.1 Gammaproteobacteria bacterium
CCACTGATATCATATTGCTTACCAGTCAATCCACTTTGTTCAAGTAAAGACTGAATGCGGTTTCTAAGACTGCCTTTATACACGGCAAAACGGGTTTGCGACAATTCAGTCAGCGGTGCACTTTCACAGCATTTGAATTGATAAAGGCGCCATTCTTTTCCTTCCGTATGCGCTTTGCTTTGATAAAGCGGTAGCACTTCTTCAAAAAATCCTGTCACGCTGCGTGGATATTTTTTTTCAGGCGTGCTGGAAGTTTTATAGCGAATACTTTCCCAATTCAAAGTGAAAGTTTTATCTAAGGTTTGAAAATCTTTGGTGCCGAGCCAAGGCTCTGTTTGCCCTTGTAATACAGCAACCGTCAATTCTCCCCCATACACATTGACGCCTCGTTTTAAGGAAAAAGGACCCAATAAATGGCTTAATTTTTTTTGTGTTAAGGCAGGAATAGTCAACACAACAGTATTTTGTGGCGCTTTATATTCAAGCACCGTATCCAATACACTTTTTTCATCCTGTCTCATGGGAGAAACGATGGGAGTTTGTAGGCCTGATTTTAAAAAATTATTATCGTTATTATTAGATGGCACAGTATCTCTCTCTATTCAAAAGTATAAATAAAACCACCTGCTTCATCGACATCGAGCGTAATGCGCGCAAAGCTTTCGCCTGCGGCAAGTTTGGCTAAACATTCTGCTGAAAGCTCTGGCAGTAAATGATGGTTGATTAAACTTTCCACCGTACGTGCACCGGTTTCAACTTCGGTGCAACGCGCAGTAATTGTTTCAATGAGTTTATCGCTAAATTGTAATGCGGCGCCATAATGTTTGTGAACACGATCGGCGACTTTTTGCAATTGCAATTTCACAATGGAGGTAATCACTTCAGCGTCCAGCGGAATATACGGAATCACCGTAATACGCCCCAAGAAAGCAGGTTTAAACGTTTTTAACAATTCAGGGCGAATGCGCTCAGAAAGCTCACTTGCGTTATTCGGCGCTTCTTCTTCCGGACCTGAGTACGCTTTCATAATGCTGTGCGTGCCCGCATTGGTCGTCATAATGATGACGGTATTTTTAAAATCAATTTCGCGCCCTTCACCATCCATGATAGTACCTTTATCAAATACTTGATAAAAAATATCTTGGACGCCCGGATGCGCTTTTTCAATTTCATCCAGCAATATAACGCTATAAGGTTTACGGCGCACGGCGTTCGTTAAAACACCGCCTTCACCATAGCCCACGTATCCTGGGGGCGAACCCACCAGCATGGAAACTTTATGCTCTTCTTTAAACTCAGACATATTAATGACCGTGAGATTTTGCTCCCCGCCATAAAGTAAATTTGCGAGCGCCAGCGCCGTCTCAGTTTTACCGGTACCGCTTGTGCCTGCTAACATAAAGACGCCGATGGGTTTTCTAGGGTCGCCTAAATTAGCGCGCGATACGCGAATGGTTCTGGCAATCGATTCCAGCGCATGGTCTTGCCCAATCACGCGTTTTTGTAATTCATCTTCAATGCGAAGGAGGGAGGCAATTTCATCGCTGAGCATTTTACCGACCGGAATCCCTGTCCAGCCTGCGATGACTTCGGCCACTGTTTCAGCATTAACTTCAGGCTGCAGCATGCCTTTTTCACCTTGCAGTACTTTTAAGGCTGCTTGTTTTTCAAGATAGGATTTTTTAAGATTTTCATCTGTTTCACCCGCTTCAAGCTTGGTACGGATATCGCGAAGATCTGTGACTAATTTTTTCTCTTCTAAAAGCTGTGCTTCTAAGTTGGCTTTTTCTTCACTCACTTTTTGCTCTTCAGCGTTGAGTGCAATAAGGCGTTCTTGATGCTGCGTATCGATCACTGACTCGCGCGTTAAAATGCGTTTTTCCACGGTGATTTGCTCAAGGCGTCGTGTGCAATCTTCAATGATCGCAGGAATAGAGGCATGGCTCATGGCGACTTTGGCGCAGGCCGTATCTAACAAGCTCACACATTTATCAGGCAGCTGACGGCCTTGAATATAACGTTTGGATAATTGCACAGACGCCACAATAGCTTCATCTAAAATACGCACACCATGGTGTTTTTCTAAATGGGCTGCAATCCCGCGCATCATATCAATGGCTGCTTCAATAGTGGGTTCATCCACTTTCACCGGTTGGAAACGACGTGCAAGCGCCGGATCTTTTTCAAAATATTTTTTATATTCCGCCCAGGTGGTTGCGCCAATGGTTCTGAGTTCACCCCGCGCGAGTGCTGGTTTTAATAAATTCGCAGCATCATTTTGGCCTTCGGCGCCGCCGGCACCAATAAGCGTATGCGCTTCATCAATAAATAAAATAATCGGTTTGGTGGATTTTTTCACTTCTGAAATCACCGATTTTAAACGGTTTTCAAATTCGCCTTTGACGCTCGCGCCCGCTTGTAATAAAGCCAAATCGAGAACGCGAATAGACACTTCTTTGAGTTTATCCGGCACATCGCCTGCGGCAATGCGAAGCGCGAGGCCTTCGACTACTGCCGTTTTACCCACCCCAGCTTCACCGGTTAAAATCGGATTGTTTTGACGACGACGCGTTAAGATATCGATCATTTGACGGATTTCTGCATCTCGCCCAAGGACGGGATCAATCTTGCCGGCTTTGGCATCCAGGGTTAAATCCACGGTAAATTGATCGAGCGCACCTTTGCTGCTGGTAGCTTCTGCCTGACGCTCGCCCGTGGCTTCATTTTTTTGCGCGTTCGGTAAAAATTCTGTGATGCGATTTTTTAAATCTTCTATGTCAATTTTATGCAGTTCAGAGGAAATGTGATTCGCGGTGAGTGCTAAGCGATCGCTACTAATTAAAGCGAGCAATAAATCAGCCGTTTGAATTTCACGTGCACCTTCACGTAAGGAGGCTTGCAGCCAAGCAGTTTGAATCCAATCAACGATATCGGGAGACAGCGCAGGCGCTTTAGCATTACCACTTTTTAAGCGATCGATAGCGCGAATAATATGATCTTCGAGTGTAGGAAGTGAAACGCCATAATGTTTTACAATCGCTTGGATACTGGCATCATTTTCCACGAGTTTACAGAGCCAATGCTCCACTTCAATATTATAATTCGTACGGGCATAGCAAAGGCTGGTGGCTTGTTCCAATAAATTCTTCGCCGGTGGGGATAATTTTCCAATCAATGATTTTAAATCAATCTGACTCATAGACGCTCCTTAAAAATGAGCCTTTATTATAGCAAATAAAGCTTAAGTGAAAATTAAGGCCGTTTGAACCTTGATTAAACGGATTAAGTAGATTAACTATGATTATTCGCCCCCTTAACAAGGGGGCTGTCGATGCAATCGACTGGGGGATTTGTTAAGCGCCGTGTTTTGTAAATCTCCCCATCGGCTGCGCCGATTTCCCCTCTTGTTAAGAGGGGCTTTTTAGATGTGATTCAGCAAGTGTAGTGGTTATTCTACCCCGCGCGGTGCGGACCAAATAGCCTTGTTGAATGAGATAAGGTTCGATCACATCTTCAATCGTGCCTTTATCTTCGCTGAGCGTGGCGGCTAAAGTATCGAGACCCACAGGGCCACCGTCGAATTTTTCTAAAATAGTATTCAAAAGTCGTCTGTCCATGACATCGAGTCCTGAGGGATCCACTTCTAAAATATCCAGCGCCTCAATGGCGATGCTACCGGTAATTACGCCATTGCCCTTAACTTGTGCAAAATCCCGTACGCGTCGTAAAAGTCGATTGGCAATTCGCGGTGTGCCTCGCGCGCGGCGTGCAATTTCTTGAGCGCCGCCGGCTTCCAGTGATAACCCGAAAATACGGCTGGAGCGCTCAACGATTAACGTGAGTTCAGGCACTGAATAAAATTCAAGACGCTGCACAATGCCAAAGCGATCGCGCAGCGGAGAGGTTAAAAGCCCCGCTTTAGTCGTTGCTCCTACGAGCGTAAAGGGCGGTAAGTCGAGTTTGATGGAGCGCGCCGAAGGGCCTTCACCAATCATGATATCCAGCTGATAATCTTCCATCGCAGGATATAAAATCTCTTCAATAGCAGGACTCATTCGATGAATTTCATCGATAAACAGCACATCACGCGGCTCAAGATTGGTGAGGAGTGCTGCCAAATCACCGGCTTTTTCAAGCACGGGCCCTGAGGTTTGTTTTAAATTACTGCCCATCTCGCTCGCAATAATATGCGCAAGCGTGGTTTTGCCAAGGCCAGGCGGCCCATAAATAAAAGTGTGATCGAGGGCTTCCCCACGGGCTTTGGCAGCTTCAATAAAAATCGCCATTTGCTGGCGCACTTTTTCTTGGCCAATATAATCGGCCAATGTACGCGGACGAATAGAGGGTTCGAGCACAACATCAATGGCTTGTACTTCAACGGAAATAATGCGGTCGGATTCAATCATGGGGATATCAACCTTTTTAATTCTCAAAGAACTTATTTACACCCCCCTTAATAAGGGGGGATAATTGGCGAAGCCAATGGGGGGATTTTTATAACAATACCATCATTAAATCCCCCAGTCAGCTTCGCTGACAGCCCCCTTATTAA
>JBILMY010000105.1:0-4545 GCA_044375265.1 Gammaproteobacteria bacterium
TCAATTACCTTCTATGGTACAATTCTACTAGACCTCATTGGGGATTAAATTTACTTTCTCCAATTCAGTTCCTTAACAACAACCATCAGTGCAATATGTACTGGCCCAATACACTCATTTGCTAAGTCGATAAAAACACAGTAAAATTCGGCATTATGCCATCTCGAACGCATGATAAAAAATTAAATCCTGAATGTGCGCGCTGTGCTGCACAGACCCTTTGCTTGAATGTTGCCTTACAAGAAGATGAACTCATTACTTTAGATGAATTTATTGAAGATTCCCGCATTATCGAAAAAGGAGATATTCTCTTTCAAAAAGATGACCTCTTTAAAGGCATTTATGTCGTTCGCTCAGGATCTTTTAAGCTAATACAAGAAACTTCTGACGGCAAAGAGCGTATCCTTGGATTTTATTTGCCCGGCGATCTCATGGGTTTTGATGCAGCGCGCCATGAAATCCATGAATTTACTGCCATTGCGTTAGAAAAAAGCGCTTATTGTAAACTTTCTTTAGAAGCCCTTTTTAAAGTCGCGAGTCAAAGTTCTCCTTTGCAGCGTCAATTATTTCTCATGATGAGCCGCGAAATTTCTCATCACACGGAAATTTTATTAAACACTTCCGCAGAAGAGCGTGTCGCCAAATTTTTATTAAGTTTGTCTGAAAAAGCACGCGATCGCAAGCTTGCTTCAGATACTTTTCATTTAAGCATGTCGCGTGAAGAAATTGGAAATTATTTGGGGCTTGCCACAGAAACAGTCATTCGTATTTTCAATGATTTTCAAAAACAAGGTGTTTTGCAAATTCAGCTGCGCGAGATTCAAGTGCTGAATTTTAAAAAATTAAAAACACTTGAAAAAAGTTAACCCCCCCCTTTTCCTGATCTAGATCAGGGTTTCTCTCTAAGCTTCCTGTTAGTATTCGCTCGCTTACAATTTAAAGAAGAGAGAATATTATATGTTACCTACCCTCCTTTCAGTCGATTTCTCGCGCTGGCAATTTGCCTGGACTGCAATGTTTCACTTTATTTTTGTCCCTCTCACTTTGGGGCTCACCTGGATTTTATTTACCATGGAACTCATGTATGTGAGAACCAGCAAAATCGTTTATAAGGACATGACCAAATTCTGGGGTAAACTCCTTGGGATTAATTTTGCCGTTGGGGTCTTAAGCGGCCTGACGATGGAATTTGAATTCGGCACCAACTGGGCGTATTACTCGCAATTTGTCGGCGATATTTTCGGCACGCCGCTGGCTATTGAAGGGCTCGCCGCGTTTATGTTGGAATCGACTTTCGTCGGTCTCTTTTTCTTCGGTTGGGATAAACTTTCTAAACGCCAGCATTTATTCGCAACTTTTTGTTTAGCCATCGGCTCCAGCTTTTCCGCGCTCCTTATTTTAGTGGCGAACGGCTTTATGCAAGTGCCTGCCGGCGGCCATTTTGTGTGGCAAACCATGCGGATGGAAACTACCAATTTAGGTGGATTATTTTTAAATGAAATGGCGCAAGTCGGATTTGCACACACGATTTTAGCGGGCTATACGACAGCGGCAATCTTTGTCATCGGCATTAGTGCTTTTTATTTGCTACGCCGTCAAGATGTTGATTTTGCTAAACGCTCGATGGCGATTGGTTTAGGGTTTTGCTTAGTGGTTTCACTGATGCTCATGTTCTTTGGCGATCAACAAGGCTTAACGGTGTATAAAACACAGCCCATGAAACTCAGCGCGATTGAAGCCGAATGGGAGACGAATCCTGCGCCGGCGAATTTTAATCTTATCGCTTTTCCTTCTCAGAGCGCGCATCAAAATGCAATGGCAGTTCAATTGCCTGAAGCCTTAGGGTTACTCGTGACGCATAATCTGCATACGCAAATTTATGGTATCGATGATATTCTCTATAAAGGCTATGTAGATGCCAATGGGAATACAGTGCCTTCGACGCTTTCACGAATTCAAAGCGGTGCCATTGCCTATGATGCCATGATGAAAATGCGGGCAGGCGATACCAGTGCGAAAACGGTAGCGTTATATAATGCCCATCAAGCGGATTTAGGCTACGGCATGTTGCTCTTACAAGAAATGCCCGCGAATACAGCTTTAAGTAAAGCGACACCGGCGCAAATCAATACGGCAGCACTGTCTACTGTTCCTAATGTGGCAGGTATTTTCTGGTCTTTCCGTGTGATGGTTGCGATTGGGTTCCTGATGTTTTTTACAACGCTCCTTGGCGTGATATTTACTGTGCGCGGCAGCTTGTGGAATAAGCCTTCATTGTTGCGTGTGATGGTGTATAGTATTCCATTGCCTTGGATTGCCTGTTTGTGTGGGTGGTTTGTGACAGAGCATGGCCGCCAGCCTTGGACAGTGTATGGAATGTTACCGACCAATTTAAGTTCGTCGATGATCAATCAATGGGATGTCTTCATGACGGTGGTGATCTTTATGCTCTTTGATATCGCTTTACTCGTCCTCGAAATGTTTCTGATGTTTAAATTTGCACGCAAAGGGCCGAGCAGTTTGCATCTTGGTAAATATGATTTAGAAAGCAAATAAAGAGGTAATAATATGATGAATTTATTCAGTACGCTGCAATTATTAAGTTGGCTCACCGTGGGCGCGGTGATGTTTTTACTCGTTGCCATCATGGGCTTTGATATGGGCGGCGGCATGCTCGCGCGCTTTGTTGGGAAAACGGATGAAGAACGGCGCGCCATTATCAATGTGATTGCCCCCACCTGGGATGGCAATCAAGTGTGGTTTATTACTTTAGGCGGCGCGATTTTTGCGATTTTTCCACGCGTGTATGCCGCGTCGTTCTCAGGTCTTTATTTAGGGATTCTGCTGGTATTATGGGGATTATTTTGCCGTCCTGTCGCCTTTGAATATCGC
Organism: Gammaproteobacteria bacterium; assembly: GCA_044375265.1. Taxonomy (GTDB): domain Bacteria; phylum Pseudomonadota; class Gammaproteobacteria; order JABDGN01; family JABDGN01; genus JBILMY01. The sequence continues at coordinate 2,893 of JBILMY010000105.1, forward strand.
TCTAAATTTATTTCCACGAAATGGAAAAACTTTTGGGATTGGATGTTATTTTTTGGCAGCAGTATTCCGATGTTAGTGGCAGGTGTTGCCATCGGCAATACTTTTTTAGGATTTCCTTTTGCCATTGATCCGGAAAGCTTACGCTTCTTTTATGGACCACAAGGCATTACGGGCACAGAGCCTGCCGTATTTGCCTTACTGAAATTACTCAGCCCCTTTGCTTTATTCATCGGTGTTTTTGCCATCGTGATGTCACTCATGCACGGCGCGGCGTATTGCGCATGGCGTACCGATGGCGTATTACATGAACGCTTTGTAAAGATTCGAAAAATTTGTGCGCTATTGTTTATCGTGCTTTTTGCAGCCTTGGGCATTTGGTTAAGCCTGATGCCAGGGTATGTATGGACGCCTACCGGTGCATTAACGCATTTTTCAGATGCGGTGAATATGCCTTTAACCGGTGCAACCGTAACGCTCGTCAAGGGCGGATGGCTGCATAATTACGGCGATTATCCTTGGATGTTTCTCGCCCCGATCTTAGCTTTTATCGGTGCACTCTTAGCAGTGTTACTCAAAAAATCTTCTGCGGCTTTTTGGGGGAGTGTGGTCGCGTGTTTAGGGGCGGTGTTTACGGTCGGCTTAACTCTGTTTCCTTTCTTAATGCCTTCCAGCCTTATCCCGAATCAAAGTTTAGTGGTATGGAATGCCAGCAGCTCACAAACCTCGCTTATCGGGATTTTACTCGCAGCAGTGATTATTTTACCCTTTATCTTTGTGTATACTTTATTTGTCTATAAAAAAATGTGGGGACGCGGCGCCCGCATGAATGCAGAAGAAATTACACGCCGCAATCACGAACTTTATTAGGATTATTATTATGTGGTATATCGTTTGGATCATTACGGCTTTTTTAGCAGTGGGTGTGGGTTGCGCGCTTGCCGCAACGATCGATAAAAAAGATCAATAATTAGTGTATTCTTCGGCGCAAAAACGCTTCGCTTCCAAGCAGTTGAATGCCTTTATTAAACCGGCTCGGTTTTGGATCGCTGCGTGTGTTTTTGTCGCACTGCTCAGTAACGGCTGTTTAATTGTTCAGTGGTACTGTGTGGCGCACATCATTGATGCGGTGTATTTACATAATGCTTCCCGACAGAGTTTAATCCCTTATTTTTATGCATTAGGAATCGCGCTATTTTTTCGCGCCTTCTTCTACGCGTTTAAAAATAAGCTCAGCTTTAAAACTTCTGAGCGGGTTCGAAGTGCGATCCGCAAAAGCATTTTAAAAACGCTCACAGATAAAGGATCTTTTTTTCTGTCTGAACGCCCACTCTCCGAATGGCTCAATGCCACGCTTGAGCAAGTCGATGAGCTTCATGATTTTTGCCTTTATTATTTGCCGCAAATGCAATTGTCGCTGTTAGTTCCGCTCGTGCTGCTGGTCATTATTTTTAAACTCAGTGTCGGCTGTGGGATTTTATTGTTATGCTGTCTGCCCTTAATTCCCCTGTTTATGATTTTAGTCGGCATGGGCGCAGCTTCCACTCATCAAAAATATTTTCAAAGTTTAGAGCGGTTGAGTCATCGCTTTTTAGATTATGTGCAAGGGCTTGCCACTTTAAAATTATTCGCACAAAAAAAAGCGGACTTGCTTTA
>JBILMY010000106.1:0-4537 GCA_044375265.1 Gammaproteobacteria bacterium
GGTCAACTTCCTTACGGCCCTCTCACGGATGAAGAAAAAAGAAGAGACCCATTGCTAGCGACACTTCTTCAAAAGCCTATGCCTGCAAAAGAAAGTCCAATTGTAGACCCGAAATCAATTCAGTTGCATTTTATTCAACCTACTCACTATCCAGCCCCTCAGTTTGCCTCTTATAATGATGAATTAGAAAAAATTATTTTTGAAACCCTTTTTATTTCTTACCCTCATTTTAGGCAATTAAACCTCGTTAATAATTTATATATAATGTGTTATATTGATGAAACGCTTATTTATTACGGAAAATTATTTCAAGGATTATCTGTTGATGAGCTAAGGCAAGAGATTTCTTCTGAGGGTAATTCATTAAATGTAAATCTTTTCAAAAAAACTAACAGTTATCATTTTATCGCACCTTATAGCGAAGATTATTGTAATATCAATAAATTTCCACAAAGTTTTTTAGGCAATCAATTTGAAATACAAATATTATATGATAATCAGTCTCATAATTTTTCAGATTATTTTTCTGTCCATCCGGAAAATGGCTATCTTGAAAAAGAAAACTATATCTCTATTGTGGAGATTGGGGTTTCTGGCGTACCCATTGAAATACAGCAAAGCGATAGTAACATTACAGTTGATATAAATTCACCAAAAAATATAGTCCATACTTTTGATATGATTTTTCCTCGCTTTCGAACAAAATTTAGAGGAGAAAACTTTTTATCTCCGATAGCTTCTTACAATCCTGCGCTCCATAGAGCACACAGCAATCTCCAACATAAAAAACCTTTACCCCCTATCGGGGAAAAAACAGATCTGAATAAATCTTAGGCAGACTCACTTGTAAACGCCATCACTTCGCTGATGGCGTTTTTATGCAGCGCTAACATAAAAAGCCTATCGAGGCCGAGTGCCACACCAGAACATTCTGGTAATCCTGATTCTAAGGCAGATAATAAGCGCTCATCAAGTTCCATTTTTTGAAACCCTAAGGTTTCGCGTTTGCGATTATCTTTTTCAAAACGCGCACGCTGCTCAATGGGGTCGCTGAGTTCTTGAAATCCATTAGCCAGTTCAATGCCTTGAATATAAACTTCAAAACGTAAGGCCACCCGCGGATCGTTTTTATCTTTTTGCGCCAGCGCCGCTTGTGAAGCTGGAAAATGCGTGACCACTGTTGGCGTTATTAACTGCGGTTCAATACATTCACTGAATAAATACATGAGCCATTCGTCTTTGTCTTGCCAATCGGGGCACTGTAAATTTTTTTGATTCGCAAAATCTTTGAGTGCGGTGATTGAAATGCTGAGTGGATCGAAGTGGCAGTATTTTTCGAAAATGGCTTGGTAGGTGAATTGCTGAGAAGAAAAATCATCTGTAGTTTTTCCCGTCACCCCCGCGAAGGCGGGGGTCCATTGGGCCCATGGATGCCCGCCTTCGCGGGCATGACGAACGATAGTATTAATCAAGGCTATCACTTCGTCGATTAAATCTTGCATGGCAAAATCTAAGTGATACCATTCAAGCATCGTAAATTCTGCATTATGAAGTCGCCCCTTTTCTTCGGCGCGATAGGCTTTGCCCAAATAAAAAATAGAAGGCATACCTGCGCACAAGAGCCGCTTCATGGCATATTCAGGTGAGGTTTGTAAATAATAGGTTTTACCAGAAATGGGATCAATAGTAGAAAAAGCTTTTAAATAAGGATCGGTCACGCTGTGCAGTGATAATGCTGGCGTTTCAACTTCAATGATTTCTCGCTCATCAAAAAAATGACGCACGCATTGTAAGAGTTTAGCGCGGGCTTTGAGGGTTTTAATATCTGCGGAAGGACGCCATACATTCATACTATTAACCCCATTATCTTCTGCAAAGCTTTATGGATTCCCGCCTGCTCGGGAATGACGAAGCAAGTCTTCACTGTTTAATTTCCTTTTCGCGCATATAGGCAAAAGCGTTCGCAATATCCTCACGGGTGCAATCGTAGCAATTGCCGCGAGGCGGCATTAAACGATAGCCTTGATAGGCATGATTGATGAGTGTGTCTTCTGGCTGCGTCAACCGTTTGGCCCAATTTTTTTTATCGGTGACACGCGGCGATCCGCCTGAACCTGTTTCATGACATTGTGAACAATAGTCTTTATAAATACTGCGGCCTTTTTTAAGATCGGGGGAGGCGTGGAGGGACATAGAAAGAAAGAACAATAAAGAAAAAAAGATAATTTTCTTAAAAAGATTATAACTAATTTCACCTCTCCCCTTGCGGGAGAGGTCGAGAAAACCGCAGGTTTTCGAGGGAGAGGGGTGCCAAACTTCTTTTAAAAAACGATAAATATTTTTTGATTTCATTTAACAAAATGTTTTTATTTTTAAAAATTTAAGGAATATGGGTACCCCTCTCCCTCAGGCTTCGCAAGCTCAGCCTTCGACCTCTCCCGCAAGGGGAGAGGTGATTACCCTAGTTCAGACGGCGTCTTCAACGTCAAATTTACTGCATGAACTTCGCCTGATTGAATCAGCGGCTTTAAAGTCTGATGCATGAGTTGCTGACGTTTTAACGTAGATAATCCTTCAAAAATATCGCCGACGGCTTTAATACCAATATGTCTGTCATTGCCTGATATGGTAAAAACAACCTCGGGATGCGCTTTTTCTAAAATCGCTTTTAAATTATCGTGAGAAATACTCATTGCGGAATAATGCTTCCCATGTGATAAAGGGTAATTAAATTTTTCAATTTGGCAGGAATATGCGTAAATTTTACAGCAATATTTTCTCGCTCTGCACGGCGAAGTACATGAAGTACAAACACCAGCGCAGCCGTATCACATTGCATCAGCGCGGCAAAACTGATTTCTGAAGGCAGTGGGGCTTCATCTATCGTTTGGCAATAGCCCACCACTTCATCAAATGTTAAACGCGGAATAATCATGAATCAGCTTGATCCTGATTATGTTCAGTGATGGTGGTGATAAGTCCTGCCACACCCTGTTGCTGGATGATAGGCGAAAATTGCGAACGTAAATTGCTCATGATACTAATGGCCCCATTGACGGTAATATCATAAACATACCAGTTTCCTTTTTCATACACCAAGCTATAACCAATCACCAGCGGCTGTACATCAGCGTCTTGGGATACATTGCTTTTGGCTTGTAATAAAGTGCCTTCCGGAATAGGATTAGCTAAGGGCGCGCGTAACTTTTGGAACGTGATCGTATATTGGTCGGCTACACTTAACGCAGCACCATATAAATTCACCAGTAATATTTTAAGCTGCGTTTTAAGTGCTTGCGACTGCGCAGGTGTCACGGTTTTAATATCTAAGGGTATACATTTTTGTGCTTTGGTATCATTAACGCACTGACGTCCCAGAACCATGGTTGCCATGCGATCCATATCAAAATAAGGCACCAACACTCTATCTACAATATCAGACACCGCTGATTTGCTAATTTCATTGTCGTGCGATTTTTTATACGCTACGATTTCTTGGAGCGTGGTATTAGTCACGGATTGTAAAAGCGCAATAGGATCTTGCTGCGCTGCAAAAACCATATTGCCAGCGACAAAAAGAATAAGGGTGAGCAGATATTTTTTCATTGTCATTTTCCCTTATTTTTTCATATTCACTAAAAACTGCCCAATTAAGTCTTCTAAAATCAACGCTGAACGCGTGGTTTGAATTTGCCCATGATTGAGCAAGTTTCCTGAGGCAATACCTGGGATAACACCCACATATTGCGAGCCTAAAATCCCTGCTGTTAAAATACTTGCAGAGCTGTCTTCGGGAATTTGTGTGTTTTGTGAAAAAATATTCATCCGCACATCTGCGCGATACGTTTGCTGATCAAGCGTAATACTATGAACACTGCCTATCACAACACCTGCGATTTCAACGGGCGCCCCTTCTTTTAATCCGCCAATATTGTCAAATTCTGCAGAAATTTGATAACTGTCTGAATGATTGCTTTGCGCAAGGCCGCTGACTTTTAAAGAGAGCATAAAAAGAGCAACAAATGCCGCAATAACAAATAATCCAACGATAATTTCAATAATTTTTTGTGAACGCATAGTTTTACATTGTCCCCGTCATAATAGCTGTCAATACAAAATCCAACCCTAAAATACCTAGGGAGGCATATACCACTGTACGTGTCGTGGCTTTGGCAATTCCTTCAGCAGTGGGTTCTGATTGAATGCCTTGATATACCGCGATCCATACTGAAAGAAAACCAAAAGCAAGGCTTTTATAAAGACTTCTCACCACATCGGCATAAAAATCAACGTTGCTTTGCATATTGGTCCAAAAGGTTTGTGAATCGAGTTTGAGAAATTGTACCACAACCACATAACCCCCAAAAATTGCACAGAGGTTAAAGATCATCGTGAGTAAAGGCAATGATAATACACCCGCCCAAAAACGGGGCGCAACAATATATCCCAGCGGATCGACACCCATCATTTCCATGCTAGACAGTTGTTCAGTGGCTTTCATCAGTGCAATTTCTGCGGTTAAAGCAGAACACGCACG
>JBILMY010000002.1:0-15355 GCA_044375265.1 Gammaproteobacteria bacterium
TTCTTTATCGACTTGACCATGTTCTTCCAACACCGCGCGGCGAGACACCACGACGTTATTGCTTTTTTGATCAACTTTAATCACTTTAAATTCGATAGGTTTACCTTCCAAGTGGTTGGTATCACGCACTGCGCGAACATCCACAAGTGAGCCAGGTAAGAAAGCAGTAATATCTTCATATTGCACATTGAGTCCGCCTTTAATGCGGCCTGTGACCATTCCTGTTAAGGTTTCTTTGCTTTCACAAGCTTCGGCCAGTTTGATCCAGGTTTCTAAACGACGCGCTTTTTCACGCGATAAAATCGTTTCACCAAAACCATCTTCTAAGCGTTCTACCGCCACATCGACGATATCGCCGACAGAAACAGTGATGTTTCCATTGAGATCTAAAAATTGTTGTAAAGGTAATACCGCTTCTGATTTGAGGCCTCCATCAATGACTACGCGATCTTTTTCAATGCGTTTGATGGTAGCCTTAATTAAAGCGCCTGGATAAAGTTTTTGGTTGTGTTGACTGGATTCAAATAAATCCGCGAATTTTTGTGACATAGAATTATTACTGTTGAAAATATTAAAATTAAACAAAGCTTTTTTACGGGGTAAAAAAGCCACCATTGATGTTGTCAGTGACAAAATCTCCTGCACTATAGCAAAAAATTGGATGAATTTCAAGGCAAGGGGTAAATGCTAAAAAATGCTATACTTTTTCCTCTATGCATACCCAATTTTTGACTATTGCCATCATCGCCCTGCTCGGTGCCATCTCGCCTGGGCCCGACTTTGCTGTCGTCATAAAAAACGCCCTGCAAGATTCACGCCGTGCAGGCTATTTTACTGCGCTGGGCATCGCTTCAGGCCTAGCAGTACACGTCACTTATTGTTTATTAGGCATCGGACTTCTCATCAAAAACTCACCCTTTTTATTTCACTTCATTCAATATATAGGGGCAGCCTATTTGATTTATTTGGGCCTTAAAGCCATTGCCAGTAAAATGACAACTTCTGAAAACACAGCGCAATCGCCGGCTGTTTCCCTGCTCTCTGGGCGCGCCGCTTTCCTCCAAGGTTTTCTCACCAATCTCTTAAATCCCAAATGCATCATTTTTATTTTATCGGTTTTTACTTTAGTTGTGAATATTCACACGCCGCCTTGGGCTCAAATAATTTATGGTTTGGAACTTGTTTTGATTGCAGCTGCCTGGTTTTTAAGCTTAACTGCCATGATCACCCACCCGCGTTTAAAAATTCGCCTTCAAAAAATTCAGCCTTTTGTCGTCAAAGGCCTAGGCGTTTTTTTGATCTTGCTCGGCCTGCATATTTTCTTTATTAAGTTTTGAACTGTGATTAAGCTGATTTATCTGATTAACTATGATTTTTTGTTGCCCTCGTCATTCCCGCGCAGGCGGGAATCCATAAAGCATCTATATCATAAATAACACGAGTTATTGCTGATAGAGATGAGAGTCATCGTGTCTCTACAGAAAAAATTTCATCTTGCATTTTTAAGCCTCCCTTGTTATCATTAAGCCATGATTAAAAACCGTCTTTTTTTGCCTCTTTTGATTACTGTAGCTGCCGTGCTGATGGCCAGCTGTGCCCCTTATGACCCTTATTATAACCAGCCTATGGGCGTATTAAGACCAGGCGTTGTCAAACGTGCGGAATATGCTGTGATGCAGGCCCAAAATACGGGAACAGGTGCTGCAGTAGGCGCGGTAGGTGGCGCGATGGTAGGCTCTGCCGTTGGTGGTAATGGTCCTGGCGGATTTATCACCATGTTAGGGGGCGCTGTTGTGGGCGGACTGATTGGTAACAGTGTCGAGCAAAGCGGCAATACCGTCAATGGTTATTTATACCGCGTCTATTTAAATGATGGGCGTCTGGTTTCAGTATTTTCTGCCAGCGGCGAAGTCTTCTGCCCTGGTGATCATGTCTATGTGGTGGGCGACCTTCAAAACCCAGGCATTACGCTCAATCAAGATTATTATGAAACGCACCCTAATGCCTTCAATAAAGATTGTAGCCATTAGCACAAGGATAGATGGCTATGTTGGAAAAGGAATTTGACGCGCTTGAAAAAAAAATCCGCGCTTTGTTAGAGGCTTATCTGGAAGTCGAAGAAGAAAGAGATATCTTGCAAGATCAAGTCTATCTTTTACAAAAAGAAAAAAAAACCATGACCACACGTATTGAAACCCTGATTTCTCAATTAAAGGAAAATCCCTCATGATAGATACTGTAACTATTGAGCTCTTAAATCGTTCTTTTAAAATTAAAGCAGGCTCAGATGAAGAAGCCTCTGCCCTCACCGCTGCAGGCAATCGCTTAAATGATGCTATGCGGCACATCGAAAAACAAAGTCCTGCCTTAGGCTTTGATAAAATTCTCTTGGCGGTAGCGCTTAATATGGCGGGTGAGTCGCTTGATACTGAAAAACAAGTGACAGAAGAAACCACTTCGCTACGCGAAAAAATGGGCCTATTGCAGCAGCGTATTGAAAAAACAATAAGCCATCATGCCACTCTTTCCCATACCAAAGTCCAGCCTGAGCAAACCAGCTTCGAAATTTGATTGCGCATCCTTTTTTTGCTACAATCTTTGTTGCTCTGGGGTGTTTGTTAAAGGACTTTAACTCTTTGAACCAATATTTACTTTCTCAAGGATCACTGTTGGCATTGATGGTGTGCACGCTCGCTAGTAAGTGAGAAGCCTAAAATCAATCCTATCGATCCGCACTGAACCCTAAGGTTCTGGTGAATCGTTCTTGACGGCATTTCCGGAGCTTTCTATTTTTTAAAGAGGTTTACTATCTATGAGTCTTGTCAGTTTAAAAGCCCCCGATTTTAAAACCAGTGCTGTTTCTGGCACCGGTGAAATCATCAATGAATATCATTTTGCCGAAAAAACCATAGGCAAACCCACGTTGATTTTATTCTATCCTTTAGATTTTACCTTCGTTTGCCCCTCTGAGCTTATCGCCTTAGATCACCGCATGGCAGATTTCAAAAAACTTGGCGTAGAAGTATTGTCGGTTTCTATCGACTCCCATTTTACGCACAGTGCATGGCGCAATACACCTGTTAAAGAAGGTGGAATTGGTCCCGTAAAATTTACGATGCTTGCAGATATCAGCCATAAGATTGCTAAAATGTATGGCGTAGAACATCCTGAAGGCACTGTTGCTTTTCGCGGCACGTTTATCATTGACAGACACGGTGTCGTGCGTTCTGAAATCATCAACGATTTACCGCTCGGTAGAAATATGGATGAACTCATTCGTTTATTTGAAGCCATTGAATTTTATGAAACACATGGTGAAGTTTGCCCTGCGAACTGGAAAAAAGGTGACAAAGGCATGAAGCCCACCAAAGAAGGCGTGAGCAGTTATTTAGCTGAACATTGCGAAAAAGGCTAAGTTTGAAGCCATTATTTCCCACTATTAATCCTTATGCCGTGCATACACTTCCTGTGGATGCACGGCATACTTTATATATTGAAGAAAGCGGTAACCCTGATGGAATCCCTGTGGTCGTGTGTCACGGCGGCCCGGGTGCAGGTTCTAACCCAGGTCAGCGCCGTTTTTTTGATCCTTCCCTCTATCGCGTTATTCTATTCGACCAACGTGGCTGCGGACGCTCGACGCCACTCGGTGAATTACAAGATAATACCACGCAAGACTTAATTGCCGATATTGAAAAAATTAGACAGCATTTATCGATTGACAGCTGGGTCGTCTTCGGGGGCTCCTGGGGCGCAGCGCTTGCCCTTCTTTATGCACAGGCGCACCCGACTTCTGTCAAAGGATTGATTGTGCGCAGTGTGCTACTGGCGCGCCAACGTGATTTTGACTGGCTCTTTGTCAATGGTGCTAATGCTGTATTTCGTGATGCCTGGGAAAATTTTGTGAGTCTTATCCCGACAAGCGCGCGTCAAAATTTACTCAAAGCCTATCATGAAGGCCTTAATGGAAAAGATGAAATTTTACGTATCAAATATGCCAAAGCCTGGTCATTGTGGCACCGGCATTGTGCGAGCTTTCAGCCCCTGACCAATATTGAATATGAAAGAGGATCGCTGCGCCTTGCGCAAATTGAAAGCCATTATTTTTTAAACCAATGCTTCATTCGTGAAGATCAGATTTTAGAAGAAACACGGCATCTTCGCCATCTACCTACCTTTATCATACATGGCCGTTTCGATATGATAACACCCTATGAAAATGCTTTCTTCTTAAAGGAAGCTTTAAGCAGTCATGCTGAGCTTCGCATCACGCATGCCGGACATTCTAGCAGTGATGCTCCCATGATCGATGCGCTCATCACCGCAACCACACAAATGCTGGATCATTTTTCTCTGCCTGGAAACTCCCCACGCCGTGCGTAAAATATTGCTTGGCTTTCTCACCTTCTTTTTGAGTATGATGCTACTTGCTTGTAGCACAACTACTTCCAATTCCACAACGCAAATTTCTAGTACTTCTGATAATGCAGACAGTTCTATGCAAACAAGCACGAATCCTTATGAGTCACCCAACGATCCTTTTGAACATTTTAACCGCGATACTTATCGTTTTAATGACAAAATGGATAAAGCCATTATCAAACCCATTGCACGCGGATATGTGAAAATCACCCCCGCCCCTGTACGGCAAAGTGTCAGTAATTTTATGGACAATTTGGATGGCATTCTCACAATTTCCAATGATATTTTACAAGGTGATGGAGACTGGGCGTTTTCAGATACTTGGCGATTTATGATCAACAGTACTGTGGGCATTTTAGGATTGTTTGATCCCGCAAGCCATATTGGTCTGATGCCGCATGATAATGATTTTGGATTAACGCTTGAGCGCTGGGGCTGGCATAGTCCTTATTTAATCGTACCGTTTGCCGGCCCCCGCACTTTAGGCGGCGTTATTGCCATGCCTATCAATGGTGTCATGAATATGAACAGTCTTGTCTTTACACTCGATCAGCGCGTGATGTTACTGGCCATTTATGGCCTTAATGCCCGCGCACAAATACTTGCCAGTGAAGATTTATCTTCGGGTATGGTCTTTGATCCTTATATCTTCATGCGCGATGCCTATATGCAAGATTTACAGTATGAGGTTTCTATCAATGCTGCAGGGCCGCAGTTTTCCCAAGAATAATCATAATTTCCTGTTTAAAAAAAAATTTACTCAGCGCATTGCGTAAAATGACTCAGTCTATTGAGTCATTTTTTTAGGATAAATAACGGCAACGATAATAGCCATTAAAAAGGCGAGTAAACTGCCGGCAAAAATACCTATTTTTGCGGCATTTAATAAAGCGGTATCTGTTCCAAAACTTAACGCTGCTAAAAAAAGACTCATGGTAAAGCCTATGCCGGCAAAGCTTCCCACAATAAAAATTTGCTTTGCAGATAGCATGCGTGTTTTTTTAAAAAAGCTAATCATTTCAGTTGACAGTAAAATGCCTACAGGTTTTCCTATGCATAATCCTAAAGCAATGCCCAAGGTCACTTTATTAAAAAAATCAGCGGCTTGAATACCCTCAAATGAAACCCCTGCATTGGCGAAAGCAAAGAGCGGCAGCACAAACCATAAACTCCAAGGTTTAAGTTGCTCCTCTAACCTGGCAGACTTGTTTTCAGGAATAAAAAACGCCAGGAGCACCCCGGTCACTGCGGCGTGTACGCCGGTTTTCAAAGTAAAATACCATAATAAAATTCCCAATATCCCATATATCCACAGTGAAGCAACTTTACGCCAGCGACACAAACATAAGAGACCAATTATCAACCCTGCGCCTAATAAAAAAAAGAGCTGTACTGACTGCGTATAAAAAATAGCGATGACCAGCACGGCAAAGAGATCATCCAGCGTGGCTAAGGCCAATAAAAAAACCCGCATTTCACGACTGATTTTATTACCTAAAAAGCCTAAGGCCCCAATGGCAAACGCAATGTCCGTCGCCATTGGAATGGGCGCACCTTTTAAATGCGACAGAGAATGGCTATTGAATGCAAGATAAATAAGGATAGGAAAAATCACGCCGCCCAATGCGCCAACTAGGGGAAACAGCAATTGCCCTTTTAAATGCCCCGTAGAAAACTCCCGCCTTAACTCAAGCCCGACCGTAAAGAAAAAAAGCGCCATCAGCCCTTCATTAATGGCATGCAATGAAATATTAAGCATAAATTGATAAGCACTTTGCCAAGCGCTATTGCTGATCACCATGGCAAGTACCGCCATGAAAAAAAGAAAACTTGCATTGAGTTGTTCTTGTCGATAATGGTTCATAAAAATTCCTAAAAAACCTCTCCCGTAATTCTCATCTCACCTTGCTTTTTAAAATCATCCGAATTAAGTTCCTCTTCTTCGTATATTGTGAACATATATTATTTAATCTCTGTTTCGATATTTTCTAAAGTCTTTTTATAAGTAGGTGGAATATTTTTGGCAATAATAACATATATTACGCTGCATAGCGCACAGATGGCAAAAATCCAAGAAAAACCGATCAGTTTTTGAAGCGGCATAAAAAGCGCAGAAAAAAGGGAAGCAGTCAAAGCGCTGACACCCAGCACAAAAGGCGTGGCTTGCGCGCGAAGCGAAGCGGGTAAAATTTCCGTAATAACAGTCCAAATCAGTGCGCCCGGGCCGATAGCAAAACTCACGATATAAAAAATAAAGAGCAGCGTGAAAAAAGGGAAATGTGCAACCAAGCTGCGATCCCACGAGAACGCCGCCATTAAAATTAAAGAGATAATCAATGACACAAGTGTTATAGTGAGCCAGGTTTTACGCTCTATTTTATCGGCCCATAGCAAAGGAATGAAAGTAATGAGCATATTGATGAAGGTAATTTGAACACTGCCCATCAGTTCATTTTCATGCCCCAGGGGATTTAAATAATGCAGCAAATAGGCATCATGCTGAATAAACACATTGATGCCCGTCATTTGATTAAGAATGACGATGCCCAATGCAAATCCTACCGCCTTATATTCTTTGTGCGATAATTGTTGAAAATAAAATGTGCGTAAATGATACGCTGCTGTTTCTTTTAAATAGCTGAGCTTTACAATGCTTAAAAAAACTAACGCGAGAAAAGCTTCCACTAAAAAAATAGCTCTTTCTTCCAAAGGATGATTCAGATACAGTGAAAAAGCACTGGAGAAAAAAAGACCGAAAACCACAAAAAATTGAAAGAGCACCCCCACTTTTGCGCGATTGCTCGCACTGGCGCTTTCTGTCAAATACACAGGAATAGTGCCATTTAAAAGGCCCACCGCAAGGCCCAGAAAAAAACGAAGCGGTATCCATAAAGCCATATCTTTGCTTACAAATAATAACAAGCTTGCGACAAAGGTAATGCTACCCCCTAACATACAGCAGCGATATCGGCCCAAACGATTGACTAAAAACGAGAGAAAAAATAACGTGACAGCAAGCCCCATAAAAAAAGCGCCCATGAGAAGCGATTTTTGAAATAATGTGCCTACGCCTGTTTTTTCTGCGTTCAGCAATATGGCACCAATATCGCCCGTGTTGTAACCATAAAAAATACCCCCAAATGCAAGGCACCAAAAAGGCAATTTAAAATTGTTTTTCAACATAGACGCTGATTTCTTCCATTTCAGAAGCAGGCGATTTTAATACACGTTTTTTATCAAATGCGTTTTTATAAAGATAATCCAATTCGCCACAAAATAATAAAGGCAATTTCTCGCCTATTTTTTTATCAATTTCATCAATAGATTCTTTTAATAGCGCTATACTTTTTTCTAAAATCTTAATGGCATCTGCATTATTAATAAATAACTGCATTAAAATGCCGCTTGCTTTTAAATAAGATTCATTGGGGTAAGTGACGATCATCTCATTAAAATGTTCAAAATCCCTTTCAAATAATGCTAAAATCTTATCAGAAAGAGCTGTTGGTTTTTTAGAATTTTCTAATATGTTTAGTGTGTATTTAATCGCTTCACATCCTAACCAATATTTACCTGCAATATCTGACAAGGGGAACCCATGCCCATGCAGTTGTTGAATCGTTTTGCATTTGTCATGGCTATAAGTGATGGCATTACCATCGTTGATGGAAATACAAATACCATTCTGATTTTTTAAAAAAGCTTTATGATTGGTGATAGCATCCGATTCCAATTTAAAATCATGAAAAATACTTTTACCATGGGCTTCAATTTTTTTGCGTTTTTTCACACGACCATATTGTTGTACAGCACAAAAAATAGCTGTTTCTTCAGGTGAGATTTTCTCTTTATCTGAAGAAAAATAGTTTAGGGTTAATAAAATGTGATCGATAAAATCGTCAGCATCTTCACTGCAGCGTAGAGGGGATGAAATACAATGGGTGCGCTTTTCTTCAGTTTTCTTATCAATAAAAACAACTTGAGTTTTATCTGAAAAAGAAATAAACCCGATATAGTAGCGGGCCGGACTTTTTTCTTTTTTGGCCGCTTTCATCTGGTAAGCGCCTTCTAACAAATCATTAGGGGAACATTCCAAGGCATTGGCAATAGCAATGAGTTTCGTAAGACTACACTCTCGTGCACCACTCACAATAGGGGCCAGGCTTGAATAACTCATCTTGGCTTTCACAGCCAATTCTTTTAATGATAAATTTTGCTCTTGCATAACTTGCTCTATTTTAGAACAAAAATTGCGGATCCATTCGTTTTTCATCATAACCTCTCATTTTATCCAAAAAACCCTTGACACCTTATTTTTTGTGTTATACCATAAAACCCAATCAGATAATATCTGATATAATAAATAAGGTAAATCAAAACTATAAGGAGAAGTTATTGTAGCCTATTTCTCTTTAAAGTCCAATTTCCCCTATTGAAAAAAATGTCTGTAAGAAATAGGCATTCAACTTTAATAAAGATTTTTATGTTGAGGGTCCAACATAAATTCCTCATGAAAGGAGCGATTATGCTTATTTTAAATCGTAAAGAAGGTCAGTCTGTCATTATTACGACTGATGCAGGTGAAGAAATTGAAATTTCTGTTTTAGAAATTAAAGGAAAATATGCCAAGTTAGGTTTTACAGCGCCTGTCAGTGTTGGTGTTGATAGAAAAGAGGTGAGTGAGCGAAAGAAGGGGGAGGATAAAGATGAGAAATAAATTATCCCGTGCCGTAGAGACGCGATTCATCGCGTCTCAGGGGCCCCTGGATTCCCGCTTTCGCGGGAATGACGACCTGGAGGGAGAGGTGATGCTCGAAAAAAATCCTCTCAAAATTAAAGCCCTCATTTCTGAAACGGTAAATTATGGTCATAATGCCGCTGTTCTTTTTGAGGTTGAATTAAAAGACGGCTCTTTTGTGCGTATTAACGTAGCACAGTTATTTACTGATAGAGAATTCATTGATGCGCTGCCGCGCGATATGTATGGTCATGTTTGTCGGCGTAAGGGGTATATGATGAGAGGTTGATTTTTGTTTGTAGAGACGCGATTCATCGCGTCTCAGGGGCCCCTGGATTCCCGCCTACGCGGGAATGACGGAGGCAAACCGTGTTTCCTGCCAGTGCAATAATACTCCCCTGTTTATTGTTCTGGTGGGAACTTTTTATTCCTACCCTTGCCCAATATCGTTAAGAATTTGATGAGACAATTTGAAATACACATCTGAATCGTCGATACCGTTGATCATAATCACAACCGCAAGCGGTGCCCCTGAGCGATTAGTTAAATATCCAGCAAGCGCTGTCACATAGGTCATTGATCCACTTTTTGCGCGAAAATCATAGTCTAATTTAAAATTACGGAAAGTGCCATTTTTACCCGCCACTGAAAGACCTTGATAAAAATATTTACCCAAGGGATCTTGATAATTAAAACTTAAGAGCGCAATTAAAAAGGCAGGTGAAAATTGATTATAGGCTGATAAGCCTGCACCATCTTTAATCACCACACCTTTAGTATCAATCCCTTGGGTTTTTAAAAATAAAAGTTCCGCGAGCGCGCCATCTTTCCAATTCATTGTGCGATGAAACTGATGATAACCAATCCATTCATATAAGGTATTGGCATATAAATTATCAGAGCGTTGCAGCGCGCGCGTCGTCATCGTATACAAGGGCTTGGATTTTTTTTCAGCCAACGTTTTTAAATCAGGCGGATTTACCCCTTCAACAACCTTTCCCTTTAATACAATGGCATTTTTTTTCAAATTGGTTTTAATGAGCGCCTCTGCCACGCGGATCGGATTTTCAACTGCCATATCAAAATGCCAAGTGCGTTTAGGAGACAGATGCCCTTCAATAATATAAGTATTGATTGATTGCATTTCTACAGAAATCTCCGATGAATTTTTTTCCGTATCCACTTCATTTTCAATATTCACGGATTCCGGAATACGCGCATTTTCTATTAAGGCTTTTTTACCCGCTGTGTCTGCGCCTCTGAGTGAAAAACGAAAACAGTTTCTGTCCAGCGTTGCACCATCAATGGGCGCTGAATAACAAATATGCTGATCGTCTGTTAAATAGCCCACGGGTGTCTTATAGCCTGCAAAAGGCGCTGTCACGATCACAACATTGCCCGTAATTTCTTGAATACCTTGCGTTTTTAACTGTGCAAATAAAGCTTCAATATCTTGATGCGTTAAAGAGGGATCGCCCGAAAATATGACATAGAGCGTGTGGATGCGATGCGCATCGATGACTTTATCCGTCGCTAAACGCGACTCAAACGCATAATCTGCCCCAAGTTCATGCAGCGCCACTGTTGCCGTAATAATCTTTGTAGTGCTCGCGGGCGTAAAAGTGCGATTGGCATTGTGTGCATAGAGAATTTGTCCCGTTTGCAAATTTTTGACCATCACGCCAATACTGGGATTGCCAGAAAATTCAGCAATATCCGCATCGATTTTTTGAGTCAGTAATGAAGGAGCGTTAAGCGTCAGTGGGGTTACGGGCACTTCCAAAATAACAGGTGGCGGCGCAGGTTTACGAAACAATAAGCCTAAGCCGAATCCTAAGGCGCAGAGGCCTAATAAAATAAGGATACGGAAGATAAACAGAGTAAGTTTTTTCATATCAATCAACCACCCCGTCTGCCTTCGGCAGCCACCCCTCCTCTGGAGGGGAATTTTTCTGCAAGAGGAGTTGCCTCTGGAATAAAAAGCGCGACCAATTCTTTGACGGTACTGCGATGCTCGCCTCTCCGGCTCATCATGCGCGACACAGGAAATTCTTTGATAGTCGCTTCACGATAAATTTCTTCCGTGAGTGGCGTATGGTGATTAGAAATGATTACGGGAATTTTTTTATGCTTTAATTCTATCGCCATCATGGCCAATTTTTTTTGCTGCGACAAAGTAAAAGCTTCTTTTTGATATTTAGAAAAATTGGTTTTTTGATCGCGCGGTGCATACGGCGGATCGCAATACACGATATCACCGGGCTTTGCGCGACGCATGACAATTTCAAAAGAGTCTGACGTCATAGTAATGGACGTTTTTTTCAGTTTTTGTGAAAATTGCCACAATTCTTTTTCAGGAAAATAAATCGATTTGTAATGCCCATACGGCACATTAAATTGCCCATCGGCATTGTAGCGGCATAGTCCATTATAGCAATGCCGATTGAGATATAAAAATAATGCCGCCCGCTTAATAGTGCCGACCGTCAGTTTATTAAATCGTTGACGATGATCATAATAGGCGTTTTCCGTATTGTGTTTGGGCAAAAATAATTCACGTACGTCATCAATTAAAATGTTCGGTGCTTCTTGTAATAAGCGATAGAGTTCGATGAGATCAGGGTTGATATCATTGAGCCAATAGGCTTCATAGTTCGTATTAAGTAACAAACTGCTGGAACCGCAAAAAACATCGATAAGCCGCCCTTCACGTGGCAAATACGGCACAATCTTTTCAAGATGCGGAAATTTATTACCCACCCATTTTAAAAAAGTTTTATGCGACATGTGGTTTTTTACCATGCGCTACATAATAACAAGTACCATAAATAACCAGAGAAACCAAAAATAAAAGCGGCAATACTATCGGTGCATGCGTCGGCAATATATTAAGTATTCCCGTGGCGACAAATGCGGGGAACATAAAAACTGCGCTAAATACCGCAGACGCATTGGAGCGATCAGTCACCGAAGCCATCGCAATAGACGTTGAATGCGTGAGCACAATTGGATGTGCAAACATGAAACCACACATAGGAATAATGAAAGTCAGTACCGTAATTTGACCCGTGATAAAAAACAATAAAAGACAAAGTGCTGCAGCAATTTCAAGTATCCATCCAAAAAATAAAATACGACGCTGTGATAAAATTTTATCAATGTGGCGCGCAGCGAGGGAACCTGCAAAAGAAAAAGTATAAGGCAGCATTAACAACAGCCCATATTCTCCTGGGCTTAAGCCAATGGCATTGATACCCACAAAAGGCCCTTCTGCAATAAAAATATAAATACATGCTGTGGAAATACCATAGATCACAGCATGCAGCATCAAAGTTTTATGCGTCAACATACTGCCATAATTTTTAAGTAACTTACTGAGTTTCAGTGCATGATGATCTTTACTCTTCGAAGTTTCTGGCAGTAAAAAAATGAGGCCCAATACAATAAGCGTATACATAAGCACCGCGTAAAAGCAGCTTTGCCAAGAAATATATTCCACCAAGAGTCCGCCCACCAATGTTCCCAATGCGGGGAAAATGGCAAACGCTATCGTCATCATGGCAAAGACTTTACTGGTTTGAGAAGGTGGATAATAATCACTGATGATGGTATAACAAATCACAAGTCCCCCACAGGTTCCCACAGCAGATAAAAAACGTCCAATGAGTAAAAAGGTAAAATCATGAAAAGGCAAGGCAAGCAAACAAACGCCAATAGAAAAAAGGGATAATATAAGTGCAAAAAGAAGACTCGGAATACGACCAAATCGGTTACACAGCGGCCCATAAATCAGCTGCCCAAAGGTATAACCCAATAAAAAAACACTCATGAGAAGCTGCGAATACCCTGGTGATACGTGGAAATCGTTGACAAGTCCCGGTAAAGCAGGCCCAATAAATACGGCAGTGCCACTGGGCAATCCTGCAAGTAAAATGAGAATCAACGTAGAGGGTTTTTTAACGGTTGCTGACACTGACATGTTGAATCATTCCCCAAAAAAAGCTAGAATAGCACTCCCACATTCTATCACAAAACTTTGAGGAAAAATTATGCGCTTATCTCGTTATGCCCTGCTTTTTATAGGATTATTCACTAGCAGTCTCACGCTCGCTGACACGACTTCTCTTTCTAATTTTTATGCTGGTGGTACGATCGGTGTTTCTGATACCGGCTGGTCTGAACTTTCGGGACTCAATTATGATAGCACTGGCATGGGGCTGAATTTAACAGGCGGTTATATCTTAAATAATACCTGGTCTTTTGAAGCCAATTATTTTCATTACGCCGATGCCACATCCAGCACACACACTTCTGAGAGTACCAATGCTTTAGGCGGCTTTGCCAAACTGAGTGTTCCTTTGGGCAGCACACAATTTCGCTTCTTTTCTAAAATGGGTTTCAGTAACAGTTTCAACAGTGGACATGTGAACACAAGTTTACTAAGCCTCACGATGGGCTATGGACTTGATTTACCCCTGCAAGATAACCTCATGGGCGAAGTTGAATACCTGCACACCATCGGAACCTATTCTTCACCCCTGTTGCCCAATATCGATTATTATGGCATTGGTGTGATTTACCGCCTGCCCAATAATTTATTTGAATGAAAACCCGCTTTGCCCCCAGTCCCACAGGATACTTACATCTAGGCGGTGCACGCACCGCCCTGTATTCTTGGCTGCTCGCTAAAAAACATCAAGGCAAATTTGTTTTACGCATTGAAGATACGGACAGAGAACGTTCAACACAAGCTGCAGTGGATGCCATTATGGAAGGGATGGCCTGGCTGAGGCTCACGTATGATGAAGGACCTTTTTTTCAAACAGCGCGTATGGCCAGATACCATGAAGTATTGCAAAATCTTCTCGATAAAAAATTGGCTTATCGCTGCATCTGCTCTATTGAACGCTTAGAAACCCTTCGAGAAACACAATTAAAAAATAGCGAAAAACCGCGTTATGATGGCCACTGCCGCGAAAAAAATATCGGTACTGATGCACCCTTCGTTATTCGCTTTAAAAATCCCGACAGTGGCGCTGTAGTGTTTGACGATAAAGTCCGCGGCACCATTTGTATTCAAAATGCAGAACTTGATGATCTCATTTTAGCACGCAGTGATAGTACCCCCACGTATAATTTTTGTGTGGTGATCGATGATTGGGATATGCAAATTACGCATGTGGTACGCGGAGACGATCATATCAGCAATACGCCGCGGCAAATCAATTTACTTAAAGCGCTCCATGCGCCCATTCCCGAATACGCACATCTGCCCATGATTTTAGGGTCTGACGGCACGCGTTTATCCAAACGCCATGGTGCCGTAAGTGTGACGAGCTATCGTGATGAAGGGTATTTGCCAGAGGCCATGCTGAATTATTTGGTGAGGCTTGGCTGGTCGCATGGTGACCAAGAAATTTTTTCCCTCGAAGAAATGATTTCATATTTTGATTTAAAACAGGTGAATAAAGCACCTGCTGCATTCAACCTTGAAAAATTACAATGGTTCAATCAGCAGTATTTAAAAAAATTATCGGGCGATGAACTTGCAAAAAGGTTAATGCCCTTTATCGATTATGAAACAGCGCACAAAACACCTATGGCTTTGGTGGCTGCAAGTTTAGTGGAACGCGCTAAAACCTTAAAAGAACTTAGCGAAAAAATGAAGCCTTTTTATATCGCGCCTGCAGTAAATAAAGAATTAATCCAAAGTGTACTCAGCGATAAAGTTGTGGCGCTTTTGCCCGCTTTAAAAAATACGTTAAGCATTGTGGGAAATTGGGATAAAGAAATTCTGCATGCGCTGCTGAATAATTTTTTAAAAGAAAATGGCCTTAAAATGCCAGAATTGGGTAAACCGCTGCGCGCGATTTTACTGGGTACGCTCGAATCGCCGAGTTTAGATCTCACGCTCTTTTTGCTGGGGAAAAATGAGTGTATTGCGCGTCTTTCGCAGTAATTAGAGTGTCGTCACCCCCGCGCAGGCGGGGGTCCAGTAGGCAATCCAATCAGTACTGAAATGCTTTATGGATGCCCGCCTGCGCGGGCATGACGATAAAAAATTTTATCCGCTAAACTTATAATGTTTATCACATAAGCCTGGACCTTCCATACTGACATACCCTTCACACGGGTATCCATTTTCGACTACCGTACATCGAATATCGCGATGAAATTTACAATAGCCATTATGCA
>JBILMY010000107.1:0-4512 GCA_044375265.1 Gammaproteobacteria bacterium
TGTGCCGGCCCAATACATAAGCTTGAGAGACCCTTAAAATTATGCTAGCATTCCTGCATGCCGCAATACAAACTGAACGTTAAACCGCCCAATATTGTCAGTCTCATTATTTTGAGTGCATTTGCCTCAATGGGCGCAGTGCTGGTCACGCCTGCATTGCCTACAATTGCACATTATTTTTCAATTACAGAAGGGCATGCGCAATTAACTGTCACGAGCTTTTTGTTGGGTTACGCATTTGGTCAGCTTATCTATGGGCCACTGGCCAATCGCTTAGGGCGAAAACCGACGTTTTACATTGGGATCACTGTTGCGACTATCGGTTCTTTATTTAGTATTTTATCGGCGCCCACGGATTCTTTTACGCTCTTAGTTTTCGGACGTATTTTGGAAGCGCTGGGGTCGAGTGTGGGACTCGTGGTGTGTTTTACGATCATTAACGATTTTTATTTCCCGACTGAAGCACGCAAGATGATAGGCTTCATGAGTTTTGCTTTTTCAATTGTGCCAGGGATTGCCATTGCTTCTGGCGGGGCCATTACTGAATATTTAAATTGGCAAATGTGTTTTTATTTCCTCTTAACCTATGGCATTTTGTTAATTCTGCCTGCAGTCACCTTGCCAGAAACGATTACGACTTATGACCCCCATGCACTGCATGGACCTTATCTTGTGCGCAGTTATATGAAAATGTTTCGCAATCGACATCTCATGTTATTTTCGCTTATTTATGGTATGACTGCAGCGGGATTATATGTCTTTTGTGCGGAAGGTCCCATTATCGGCATTCATCTTTTGCATTATGAGCCCTCGACGTATGGATTTGTAGGCCTTATTCCTTATTCAGGCAGTATCGTGGGTTCTATTATGTCTATTTATTTAGCGAAACAATGGTCCAGTATGAAAATGATTCGGTTGGGGATGTTGTGTGAAATGCTGGCCGCAGCCTTGATGCTGATGAGCTTTTTAAGTGGTTGGATAAGCATCACAAGTTTGATTGCGCCAATGGTGATCTTCATGGTAGGGCATTCCATTTTGGTGATCAATGCTTCCAGTTTAGCCATCAATCAAAGCGAAGATAAAGCCAATGCGTCTGCGGTGGTAAGCTTTGTGGCCGTGGGTACAGGCGTGGTGGGTACTTTTATTTTAAGTCATGTACACACCGGCAGTGCGCTTGTTTTACCTTTCATGCTCGTGGCAATTTTAATACTCATGGGCGTGTTGTATTTTACCCAAACCAAACATTTTTCTTAAGAAAATTCTGGGTCAGATCATGCTATAATTTCACTATGCCGATAAAACGCTGGAAGAAGAGTACTTATGGTCAATTATTGACTTATGTTCGCCCGTATTGGGGTGCTTTTGCATTGGGCGTGATCGGTAGTATTTTCTTTTCAGGCCTGGATGCCTATGTGACGCATTTTATGAAGCCTTTATTGGACGAAGGATTTGTCAACAGAAACATGGCGTTTTTAGCGCGTTTGCCTTTTATTATCGTGGGGCTTTTTCTTCTTCGGGCTGGTGCAAGCTTTGTGGCGAGCTATTTCATGACCAGCGTAGGTCGTGATGTCGTTAAAGCCTTGCGTGAAAAACTCTTTAATCACTTATTAAAACTCCCAGCAGGTTTTTATGACATGACGACCTCTGGCCAGTTGCTGTCTAAAATTATTTATAATACCGATCAAGTGGCCAATGCCTGCACGAATGCTGTGAGTACCGCCGTGCAATCGATCGCCCTCATCATTGGGCTTTTTATTGTAATGTTTAGTATCAGCTGGCGGCTTACGTTATTCTATATCATTATCGCGCCTCTTGTTGCAATTATTGTACGTTATACCAGTGTGCGGATGCGTCGCTTAAGTCGCAATGTTCAAAATTATTTGGGTGATATGACCCATGTGGCGGAAGAAACGATTGAAGGCTATAAGGTCGTCAAAATTTTTGGTGGACAAGCTTATGAGAGTGAAAAATTTTCGGAGCTGTGTAAACGCAATCGCGATCAAGCCATGAAAGTGATCGTGACTGATTCTTTCAGCACGCTGTTTGTTTTTTTTATTGGCGGTCTTGTTTTTGCAGGTACCGTGTATCTCGTCACGATGACATCCGTGCATGCCTTTGGATTAACGGCAGGGGGCTTTGCTGCCATGATTGCCGCCATGCTATCCATATTAAAACCCATGCGTGATTATACTTCTGTCAACAATATTATTCAGCAGGGACTTGCGGGCGCTCAAAGTATTTTTGAAGTGCTGGCA
The DNA here is from genome assembly GCA_044375265.1 of Gammaproteobacteria bacterium. GTDB lineage: Bacteria > Pseudomonadota > Gammaproteobacteria > JABDGN01 > JABDGN01 > JBILMY01. The sequence continues at coordinate 2,256 of JBILMY010000107.1, forward strand.
GAACCTGCCGAAAAAGATGAAGGTACAAAAATTCTCCCTATTGTTAAAGGCCGCGTAGAATATCGACAAGTGTCTTTTCGTTACCGTGAAAATACCCCACTGGCGCTCAAGGATTTATCTTTTATTATAGAACCTGGTCAGATGGTCGCATTAGTAGGACGCTCGGGGGGCGGCAAAACCACGCTCGCGAGTTTACTGCCACGTTTTTATGATGCAACAGAAGGATGTATTTTAGTTGATGATATCAATACACATGAAATGACCTTAGAAAGTTTGCGGAAACATATTTCTATTGTGACGCAGCAAGTCACTTTATTTAACGATACCATTGCCAATAATATTGCGTATGGGTCTTTTGAAAAAGCCACGGAGCATGATATTATTAAAGCAGCACAGATGGCGCATGCCATGGAATTTATTGAAAAATTACCGGAAGGGATGCAAACTACCGTAGGAGAAAATGGTGTATTGTTATCAGGCGGACAACGTCAACGCATTGCCATTGCCAGAGCACTTCTTAAAAATGCACCGATTTTAATTTTAGATGAAGCGACCAGTGCGCTCGATACAGAATCGGAACGTAAAATTCAAGCCGCTTTTGAAGAACTCATGAAAGGCAGAACCACACTCGTGATTGCGCATCGCCTTTCTACGATTGAACATGCCGATAAAATCATCGTGATTGATGAGGGACGTGTGATTGAAACAGGCACACATGCGGATTTATTAGCTAAGAGAGGCACTTACGCTGATTTATATCGCCTACAATTTAAACCCACAGGAGAGAATTTATGATGCTAAGGCACCGCTTTATTCGTAGCTGGTATGCGCCAACACCTTCGTTCTGGAATTATCTTTTATTACCACTGACGCTCATTTTTTCAGTGGTTGTGGTGCTTCGCCGTGGCATATTTCAGCGCTTTTATCGACTCGCGCATCGTGAGCCTGTACCTATTGTTGTCGTGGGAAATTTAACGGTAGGCGGTACGGGTAAAACACCTCTTGTCATTTTTTTAGCGAATTATTTACGTAAACAAGGTTATCGTCCTGGTATTGTTTCCCGCGGCTATAAAAGTAGTAATCGTTTTTGCCAGGAAGTCTTGGATAATAGCGATCCGACTTTGGTGGGTGATGAGCCAGTGGTCATTGCACGGCAAACTGGTGTGCCGATTGTAGTGTGTAAAAACCGCATGTCAGCGGTACACCGTTTGTTTACGCAGCACCGTTGCAATGTTATTTTAAGCGATGATGGCCTTCAGCATTATGCCATGCCGCATGATATTGAAGTTTTAGTGGTAGATGGTATACGCCGATTTGGGAATCAATGGTGTTTACCCGCAGGGCCCTTACGTGAGCCTTTGCAGCGTTTAAGAGATGTGGATTTTATTGTGTGTAATTCAGGAGAGCCCTTAGAAGGTGAATATCGCATGCAGGTGGAAGGTCATACGGCCATAAATTTAGTGACAGGAGAGCGCCAAGACTTATCGTATTTTGCCGATAAGCAAGTACACGCAGTGGCGGGTATTGGCCATCCTGGAAGATTTTTTTCGCTATTAAAACAGTGCAGTATTGATTTTATTCCCCATGCGTTTAATGATCACCATCAGTATCAAGCCATCGAGCTAACCTTTAAAGAAGCCTTGCCCATTGTGATGACAGAAAAAGATGCGGTTAAATGTATGGCTTTTGCCAGCAAAGACATGTGGATGATACCAATTACTGCCAAAATATCAGAACCTTTTGTGACTGATTTTATGCGAGTGCTTACAGAAGTTTCTCATCAATTAGGAAAAAGGCTATGAGCAATGCATTAAAATTATGGTGGAAGCGGTATTTTTCTGATAAACAAGTTTTTCCCTTGCTTGCAATAGCCCTGTTACTCACGTTTGTCATTACCGTATTTGGCAGTATTTTAGCGCCCCTCTTTGCCAGTATCATTATTGCGTACATATTAGATGCTGCTGTGCAACAATTAGAGAAAATCAAAGTAACGCATCATATTGCAGTACTGATTGTATTCATTACCTTTTTAGGATTATTTGTCCTTAGCTTTATTGCCTTGGTACCTTTGCTGTCTAAACAGATTGCCAATTTTGTGAATGAAATTCCCTCTATTACTGAAAAAATGAATGCGCTGCCTGATAAAATTCACAATTTATTACCTTTTATTTCTGATGATCAAAGCGCACAAATTTTGGCGAGTATTAAATCAAAACTGACAAATTTAGGCAATTTTTTATTAAAAGGGTCATTAAGT
>JBILMY010000108.1:0-4510 GCA_044375265.1 Gammaproteobacteria bacterium
CCTTCAATTTGCAGCAAAACAGCTTCGATCATTGCCAGTTCATCTTTATGCGAAACTTCCAACGTTAATGACAGCGTCATCTGATTGCGATTGAGATCGACATTGGAGTTCAAGCCTAAAATATCAATCTTGCGATCGATAAGCATTTTTGTGAGATCTTTAAGTAAGCTTGGCTGATGATCTGCTTCAATCGTAAAATCGACCAAATATTTTCGACCCTGTAAATTTTGCCAGTTTGCATCAATGAGACGTTCAGGATGCACAGCTTCTTCATAACGAATATTTTTACAGGAAATTTTGTGAATACTTACCCCTTGTCCGCTGCTCATATAACCAATGATAGCATCTCCGGGCAAAGGTTTACAGCAATGCGCAATGTGATACAAGAGATTGTGCACCCCGCCTAATAAAATATCATGGGTTGAGTGCGCTAAGGATTTTGTTTTTTTGACAACACTCGTCTCTACAGGCGCTTCTTTTTGGAGATATTCTTGAAGCGTGCCAATGAGCTGTGGTACGCGCACATCGCCTGCGCCGAGCGCTGCAAAAAAATCTTTATCACTCAGTAAATGAAAGCGTGTTAAAAAAAGTGAAAAAGGAATGGTATTCACGCCGAGCTTTTTACTTTCGCGCTCAAAAATGGCTTCACCATCTTTGACGTTTTGTTCGTAATCCCGCTCTTTAAAAAAGGCATGCACTTTGGCGCGTGCACGCGCCGAATGCAGATAACCCATTTGCGGGTTCAGCCAATCGCGGCTAGGCTTTTGTTCTTTCCCGGTTAAAATTTCTACACGATCGCCCGTGGTGAGCGTGGTTGTGAGCGGTACGAGTCTATCATTGATCTTTGCCCCGCGGCAGCGATGGCCTACACTCGTATGAATTTGATAAGCAAAATCAAGCGTCGTTGCGCCTTCACTCAGTGCGATGACATCATTTTGTGGCGTAAACACATAGACTTGATCTTCTTTGATCCCTTGTAGAATATCCTGGGGAATATCTTCGGTATTTTCGAGTTCTTTTTGCCAGTCCAGTAACTGACGCAGCCAGGCAATTTTTTGTTGATAGCGAACTTCTTGTGCGCCTTCTTTATACATCCAATGGGCAGCGCCGCCTTTTTCATTCTTTTCATGCATCGCGTGCGTGCGAATTTGAATCTCCACAAAATGGCCTTTGTTGGCTTTTACGACCATGTGAATGGATTGATAGCCATTGTTTTTTGGCGTTGCAATATAATCGTCAAATTCCGGCAAATATTCTTCAAATTTTTCTTGCATGATGCCAAAGGCGCGATAGCAATCATCCACCGTATCAACCAAAATACGAAAAGCAGTGATGTCGTAAAGATCATCAAAAGAAAGTTTTTTACGTGACATTTTTTTATAGATGCTGTAAATATGTTTGGCGCGCCCGCTGATATCGGCCCCAATGGCTGCTTTGGTCAAAGCCGCTTGTAGCGTTTCTTTAAACTGTTTTACAAAAGCTTCACGCTCAAGCCGTGTTTCATTGACCGATTTAGCAATGGCTTTATAGTCAGCAGGGTGTAAATAGCGAAAGGCTGTATCTTCCAGTTCCCATTTGAGTTCAAAAATGCCCAAGCGGTTGGCGAGCGGTGCGTAAATATCCATGATATGCTGGCTCACGCGATGTTGCTCGGCGGCGGGGAAGTCAGCCAGATGCCGGACGTAGATGGTGCGTTCGGCAAGCTTAATGAGTACCACGCGAATATCATCGACCATGGCGAGAATCATGCGCCGATAATTATCGATATGCTTGCTATTTTTTCGATTGCCTTCCCATTCATCGAATTCATCCATGGCAAGGCAAGAGCGTAAGCATTTTTGCAAAGGCGTTGGAACAATATTTTCTAAATCTTCTGCATTGAACTTACCATATTGAAAGAGTGGATAATACAATGCGGCTAGCAGCGTATCACTGTCGACATCAATAGACATGAGGACATAAGCGAGAGATAAGCTATATAAATACAAACCTTCAGAAAAAGGGCTTTTGATGGCATCGGCTTCATGTTTGATAAAAGTGCATACAGAACGAATGGCTTCAATTTTTTGCGGTGGATATTTAGTCGTTAAGAGTGTAAGCCAGGAATCTTCATGTTCTCCGCCAATGGAAAAAGGTAAAAAAGCAGTTCTTGCCATTACCATAAAAAGCTCAGGGCAATGCCAAGAAAAATGCAGAGCCCCACCCATTGATTATGTAAAAATGCTTGGAAGTATTTCACCTCTCCCCTTGCGGGAGAGGTCTGCACCATCGGTGCAGGGTGAGGGGTAATTAATCTAAATTGATAGATAAACAATCCTATTGCCACTATCAATCCTCCATAATAAATTGCATTTAATTTTTCTATGATGCCAACAAAGAGCATTAACAGCAAAAAAACAACTTGGCATCCCATAATAAAGGCATTGGCATAGCGTCCCCAAAAAACAGCGCTGGAATGAAGGCCGATGATGCGGTCATCTTTTTCATCCGTTTTGGCATACTGGGTATCATAGGCGAGTGTCCAAAAAATGCTGGCAAGATAGAGTAATAGCGTTGCGCTATTGAAGGTATGATGGATGGCAAGTCCTGCCATTAAAATACCGCTGTTAAAGGTGATGCCTAAAAAAAGTTGGGGGATCGCAAAAAAACGTTTCATGAGGGGATAGCACGCAACAAAAATAATGATGCAAAGTGCAAGATAAGTGCAGGCCAAGGGTAAAAAAAATAATAAACTTGCCGCGAGGATTAAGAGCAGAATAAAAGTAGCAAAAGCTTGTTTGACCGATAATTCACCGCTGGCCAAAGGTCTGTCTTTGGTGCGGACAACGCTGGGATCATATTTTCTATCCAGAATATCGTTGATGACGCAGCCCGCTGCGCGCATGAGGGCAGTGCCGAGGATAAAAATACACAGTAATTTTAGTTGAGGAAATCCCTCACTGTTTATCCATAATGACCACAGAACGGGATAGAGAACCAATAAGGTTCCAATCGGGCGGTGAAACCGCATGAGGCGAAGGTAAGGCGAGGCTAAAAACATGCCTGAATTCTAAAGGGATAGGGGTTTTCTGTCAATGGACTTAGAGAGAAAGGGTATGTATAATTTACCCAGTTTGAGCCCCCTTAACAAGGGGGCTGTCGACGCAAGTCGACTGGGGGATTTATTACTGCTTTAACTATTTAAAATCCCCCCTATCGGCTATGCCGATTTCCCCCCTTGTTAAGGGGGGGTATTTAACCAGAGGCTAACATGAAACTACTCAAACCCCTTGATCTTCCTACCGTGGCTAAACCCATCGCCAGTTACTTGCCTTATCAGCAGGTCGGTAATCTTTTGACTATTTCAGGCCAATTGCCTATGCACGAGGGAAAAGTTGCTTTTACTGGAAAAATCGGCGCTGAGCGGACGGTGGAAGAGGGGGCTGAGGCGGCGCGTTTGTGTTTGCTCAACATCTTGGCGCAAATACATCAAGCACTGCAAGGTGACTTCTCAAAACTCAAAACCATTGTACAATTATCAGGCTTTGTACAGGCGACAGAAGATTTTACCCAGCACCCCGAAGTTATCAATGGGGCATCCAACATGCTGATAGAGTATTTTGGAGAGGTTGCTAAACATAGCCGCATTGCCGTCGGGGTGAGTTCTTTACCGCGCAATGCTTCCGTAGAAATTGCAGCGATTGTTGAGGTAGACGTATGAATTACTTAGATTTTGAAACATCTTTAAAAACCATTGATGAGGCCCTGTCTGCTTTAGCAAGTCAGGAACAAAATGAAGCAGTACAAAAAGAAACTGCTGCCTTGAAAAAAAAGCAAGATAAAGTCTGTGACAAAATTTTTAAGACCTTAACGCCTTGGCAAGTGGTGCAAACCGCTAGGCACCCGGATAGGCTGCATACGCGCGATTATATTCAAAACATTTTCACCGAATTTAATGAACTCAAAGGCGACAGATTATTTGCTGAAGATCCTGCAATCATGGGCGGTCTTGCCTATTTTAATGACATTCCGGTGATAGTGATTGGCCATGAAAAAGGGCGTAGCACCAAAGAGAAAATTCATCATAATTTTGCCTATCCCAAGCCCGAGGGTTATCGTAAAGCGCTGCGCCTCATGGAACTTGCGCAAAAGTTTGATCTGCCTATTATTACGTTGATTGATACCCCTGGCGCCTATCCTGGCATTGATGCCGAAGAGCGCGGCCAAAGCCGTGCGCTCGCGCTCAATTTGCAGGTCATGTCTGGCTTAACTGTGCCGATTATTTCCATCGTGATTGGCGAAGGCGGTTCCGGCGGTGCACTGGCTATTGGCGTGGCAGATAGGGTTGCCATGCTGCAGCAAAGTATTTATTCTGTGATTACGCCTGAGGGCTGCGCTTCTATTTTATGGCGCAGTGCCAGTGAAGCACCCAAAGCGTCTGAAACCATGCGACTGACTGCAGAAGATGCCTTTGGTTTCAAACTCATTGATGCCATTATTCCTGAGCCTAAAGGGGCCTGCCATCGTTATC
>JBILMY010000109.1:0-4466 GCA_044375265.1 Gammaproteobacteria bacterium
TAAGCGGTTAAATCCAAAAAAGCCATTCAATCTAAGTTTTTGTCCAGATTTGACGAAAATATTTGATGGCGGCATCATGACGCATTAAGACCTCTTGTGAAATAATATCTGCTGTGGTCGCTTGTAATTCCACGACACGCAGATCCTTTTAAGAAAGTAAGATGAAGTTATTATAGTTTATTGGTTCTGTTGCGATAAATTATGGTACCGCTGCTCTGCGGAAGGAGTAGGTGAATTATTTTGAAATTCTATAAAAGCGGTGGAATGACTTTCCCCTCGTTTTTCATAATATGTATATGTTTCTTTTAATTTTTGAAAAATATCTTGTATAGAAGGACGTTCTGAAGGGCATGCCTTCAGCATATTAAAAAATAAATCCAGGTGTGCTAAAAATAAAAAAGGCTTATTAACTCTAAGAAAATCTCTTATCGAATCATGATAGGAGTTATAAAGCGCATTTTGATAAAAGCCCATGGTGTCTTTTCTCTCTGTCTCGTACTGTTGAATACTATACTCTTTACTTAAGCCAGGATTTTTCGCTAAAATAATTTTTAAAAAAACAAGCCCCAAAGAAAAAATATCTGCTTTTAATAAAGAAACATTAGACTCTTCTTTTAAATAATTGAATTTATAATTCGATTCAAAAATTTCTGGCGCAAAATAGGAAAAACCGCCCGCCCAAAAATAATTATTTTTCTCTCTTGCGTCTCCAGAAACTCTATCGAAATCAATGGTCGTCGCCTCGCAAGAATCAAAAATAGTTTTAAAACTATCTTTGTTATTTTTAATAAAAAAGATATTGTTACATTTTAAATCATTATGCGAAATATCTTGCAAATGTAATTGAAGGACTGCCTGAGAAATTTTATATAAAATCAATGCAATATCCATATCATTAAAATTAGAAATCAAGTCTTTTTTGCATAAAAATTGTTGAATATTTTCCCTAAAAAGCGGCATCACAATATATTCTTTCTTGTCATGTTTTTTTGAATTTAAGAGCGCATGAGGGGGCGCTTCTATATCAAAGGCTTTTATTTTGTGAGAAAAAATCTGATTATAAAGAAGCCGTTCTTTAGAATTATTTTCTTCCGGAGGAAAAACAAGATGAGCTCCGTTTTCTCTATAAATAATTTTTACTGCAACAGGTTGCAAATAAAGATGCCATTCCCCTATGTTTTTAAGCGCAATAAACCCTAATTTTACAATAGCAAATGAGCCATATCCTAAAACATGAGACGTTAAAAAAACGAAGCTGTTTTCATTCTGATCATTGACCGTAGAAATAATAGAAAGCTTATCAAAGGTGCGTAGATCGTCTAGCGACGATAGCATAGAAAGCTGCTCAAAGCTGATGAGTTCTTCCGGCGAAGATAGGTCAGATTTTTTATCTTTATTGAACCCCATCTTTTGATACTTCTGGCCAAGGCTCTCTAACCGTGTTATTAAAGCTGCTTTTTGATCAGGCGAAAGCGCTTTTATTTTTTCTTGATACCGATTAATAACCCAAGAAAGGGTCTCTTCAGACTTAGAAAACTCCTCATAACGAAGCTTGTATTTCTTCCAAGCATTCTCTGTGGTTGTGTGCATTATTACCTTTATTTATATCAATTTTTCTCCATTATACTGTCTTTAGATTATTCCAATATTAATTTTTAGAAAAAACACCCTTTTTTGAGAGCTCCCTTTATTGTGCCGGCACAGCACATAATTCATTTTATCGACAAATACTTATTTTCAACTATTACTTAATGTATTTTCCCACCTCTGACGAAAATATTTGATGGCTGCATCATGACGCATCAATACCTCTTGTGAGGTGATAGAAGGCGTGGTGGCTTGTGATTCCACGACACGTTGATCTTGCTTTAAAATCATTAAATTGGCCCAGTTGAATACGGGGTCGAAAAGTTTTTTTATAAGCGGCAAGTTTAAAAAACTGCGGTAGCTCGTTAAATAAAATTGTGTTCTGTGCTGATCAATCGGCACAAAATAAACCACCAGTTGTAGTTTATCGCTGATACTTAAATTCCATGCATTCGGAAACAAAAAAGTAAAACTGGGTTTTTCCTGAGTATCGCGCAAATAAACACTCAGACTCGTTTCAGTGGTCTCCAATCGAGGCTTATCCGGCAATTGATAGTGCCTACCAATCGTATTTTTATGTACAAAAGGCAAATGCGTATAATCCAATTGATTTTCAATAGCCCTGGTAATGTTGGCTTTCCAGATCCGCTTTGTTTGGCTAAAAACACCCTTAAACCCTGTATGAATTTTATCCAGTAAAGGAAAACTAAAATTTTCAACTGTTTTGCCAAAATATAACCAAATCATTCCAAAAGCTTGATGGGTGGCAAATTTTTGAGCGGAAAGTCCAGGAAGCGCTTTGGCAAATTCGGGGGCAAATTGACAACGCCCTTCTTTATCAAATTGAAACCCATGAAAGGGACAAGTAATATTCCCCTCAATAATTTTTCCTAAACTTAATTGAGCAGACCGGTGTGGGCAACGATCTAATAAGGCAATAATTTCATTGTCGGTACTACGCCATAACACTAAGTTTAAGCCAAATCGCTGAATAGCCAAAGGTTTATTCATACGGCGTAATTCGCGCTGTGATAAAATAGCATACCAACCGTTTGCAAAATTGTTCATCGATTCTTTCATTACCCGCCCTATTCCAATAAATCTCGCAAAGCCAGATCCAAGGTAGGGAACTGCCAATTGAAATGCTTATCTTGCAATACCTTTGGTCTCACCTGTTGACCTTGTAATAATAAAGCTTTTCCCATTTCACCAAAAACAAGTGTTACAAACCATTGCGGTAATCTTAAAAAACAAGGACGTTTTAAAATGTGCGCCAAGGTTTTAGCAAATTGTTGCTGCGAAACCGCTTGCGGCGCTGTTAAATTAACGGGGCCCTCTATTTCAGTGGTTTGAATAATCAGGGCTATCGCCTGAACTAAGTCGCTGATATGGATCCAAGAAAGCCACTGTTGACCTTCGCCGATGATGGCGCCCAATCCCAAACGAAAAGTCGGTAATAATAATTTAAGCATGCCACCTTTTTTGCCTAATACAACACCAGTACGCAGCAAGCAAACCCTTACACCATAATTTTTCGCTTGTAGCGCAGCGGCTTCCCAATCATGGCAAAGTTGTTGTGCAAAATCATGCGGCTCATCAGCGCTCGTTTCATCAAAAATCTTGTTAGGTGAAGTCCCATAGTAGCCAATCGCTGAACCGCTTATTAATAAGCGCGGTTTATGTTTGGTGGATTTGATATAATCAATCACGCGTTGTGTCGTCTCTATTCGACTGTGTTCAATCATTTTTTTGGCCTGGATCGTCCAGCGCTGGTTAATCGGCGCGCCTGCTAAATTAATCACAATATCATAGGCATCTTCTGGGCGGAGCTGTTGGATATAATGAATCCCCTCAATAGATTTTCTAGTGCTTCGGGTTAATACGGTGAGATGATGTCCTGCCTGTAAAAAATAAGCACATAAGGCGCTGCCAATAAATCCTGTGCCGCCCGTCATTAAAATGCGATAATTCATAAATACCTCTTTAGAAAAGATTATACAATACTTATACAAGACTGGAAAATGTTATGATTTCGTCAAATAAGGAGCCTATTATGTCAAGAACGCGTCGTACACCCCTTGCTTTATGGGTTGCGTTTATCATTGTCTGTATTTTTTATTCGTATGAATTTTTCTTACGAATCATTCCTTCGCTTTTGGTCAACGTATTACAGAGTCAATACCACGCAACAGCCATCGGCATTGCCAGTTTTGGAACCAGCTATTTTATAGGATATGTCTTCATGCAAATTCCTGCTGGATTAATTTTTGAGCGTTATTCATTTCCGCGGGTGGCATCACTGGGACTGTTGATTTGTACAATCGGCACTTTATTATTTACCAGTGCACATGAGTTGTGGCTCGGCCTTCTGGGACGGTTTATTTTAGGCTGTGGATCGGCTTTTGCTTTTATCGGGGCCATTACTTTCATACGCCTCTATTTTCCTGAAAAATCATTTACCCTACTCATTGCCTTCGTCATTTCGGTAGGAACCATCGCAGGGGCTTTTGGACAAGTCTTTGCGGCAAACATTATCGCCCACTTGACGTGGCGTTATACGATAGATGGGATGGCGACTTGGGGGATTATTCTGACGATTGCATTGCTGAGTATTCCCACACATTATTTTAAAGAAGCCAAACCTGTGCAAAGGACCTTAAGTATCCAAGCGGAACTAGGTAGTGTATTACGGCAAAAAAAATTATGGTTCAATGGGTTACTGGGAAGCTTTTTATATTTACCCACTTCAGTATTAGCCGCTATTTGGGGAATTGATTATTTTACGAAAGCATTTGGAGTCAGTTCAGAACTGGCTGCTATAGCCATTATGTTGCTCTTTGTCGGTTGGGCATTGGGAGGGCCTATTTTTAGTATTATCG
>JBILMY010000110.1:0-4412 GCA_044375265.1 Gammaproteobacteria bacterium
GATGACAAAAAATATACTAAATCCTAAAGTGGATGTTTATTTAAGTAAAGCCAAAAAGTGGCGCAAAGAAATGGAAATGTTGAGAACGATCGTTCTTGACTGTGGGCTGACCGAAGAATTAAATTGGATGATTAGCCTTTATTTCACATGCGTAACAATATAATCTACCAGTTGTTGGCATAAACATTCCGGCAATCCGTGCCCCATTTTCTCAATAATTTCTAAGCGACTGTTGGGAATAAGCGCTGCTAATTGTTTGCCATGCTCTAAGGGGAAGGCTGGATCATAATCACCATGAATGACAAGCGTAGGGAGGGATAATTTTTTTAATCGCTCCATTCGAGGCTTCGTACCCATAATAGCTAATAACTGTCGTTTAAAACCATTGGGCTTATTCGAACGATGATAGGTTTTTATTAATAAATCGTGCAATGCGGCTTCATCCACATGGCTCGGGTGATTATAGATTTTATATAATTGCAATTTATTTTGTACATAATCATCCAGGCTTTCTTCTTGCCGTTTGGGTGAAAAAAAGAATTCTAAAACTTCTGGCTTGGGCGGTGGTAAACTGGGATCGCCACTTGTAGTGGCAATACAGATGAGGCTCAGTACAGGCTCAGGATAGTCTAAGGCAACCAGTTGCGCAATCATTCCCCCCATCGAAACACCAAGAATATGCGCTTGTTTGATCTGTAATTCATCCATCACACTGACTGTATCAGAGGACATATCTTTTAAGGTATAAGGCGGCGTAAATGATTGACCCTCTTGCAATTGAGAGATTACTTCCATGATATTCGGTGTTGGAATATGATCATAGTCTTCTGATAAACCAGCGTCCCGATTATCAAAAACAACGACGTAAAAATTCTGTTTAACTAAACCTTGAATCAATGCAGAAGGCCACTGAATTAATTGTCCGCCAATCCCCATGATTAAAAGAATACAAGGATCTGTCTTGTCGCCAAAGGTTTTGTAATACAGAGGAAATTTATTCATCGGATCCGCCAAAATGTTTTGGATAAGTATACAATATTTTGCTAAAAAACCTGTAATATTTATTTAAATTATGATAAAATTTAAATAATAAATTTAAAGAGTGGGATATGAAAAAAGAATTGGTGTATGGTTTAACGCAAGATTTTGAGGTGCATGCGCAGCAAACGGAAGATGGCGTTGAGTTTTGGCTCGCGCGGGATCTTCAACAATTGTTGGGGTATGAAGAATGGCGTAATTTTGTAAAAGTCATTGAAAAAGCCAAAATAGCGTGTGAGGTCTCAAAACATAGGGTGTTAGATCATTTTGTTGACGCCAACAAAACGATCCAAATGCCGAAAGATGCTCAAAAAATAATCAATGATATGATGCTTACCCGCTACGCTTGCTATTTAATCGCCCAAAACGGCGATCCGAGAAAGCCTGAAATTGCGTTCGCTCAAACTTATTTTGCAGTTCAGACCCGAAAAGCAGAATTGATTGAGCAACGAATTTCTGAAAATGAACGTATTTTGGCGCGTAAAAAATTATCTGAAACAGAAAAAGAACTTTCTAAAGTAATTTATGAGCAGACAGGCAATGATGAAAGCTTTGCAGTGATTCGAAGCAAAGGCGATCATGCGTTATTTGGCAAATCAACGCAATCCATGAAAGCTTTTTGGAAAGTGCCGGACAATCGTCCCTTGGCAGATTTTTCGCCCACGATTATTTTAAAAGCTAAAGATTTTGCCGCAGAGATTACTATTTTTAACGCCAAAGAAAATGGCTTGAAAACAGAAGCTATTATCTCAAAAGAACATGTGACCAATAACGAAGCCGTGCGTAAAACCCTGTTAGAAAGGGGTATTCATCCTGAAAAATTAGCGCCTGCGGAAGATGTGAAAAAATTGGAAAGGCGCGTGACTTCGGAAGAGAAAAAATCATTGAAAAAACCAACACAATTATAAGATGCAACGGTACTATTTTATTATAGGAGACTTAACATGCCACTGACTAGAATTTCCTTACGAAGTGGAAAATCGCAAGAATATAAAAAACACATTGCAGAAAATATTTATGAGGCGCTGCGAGAAATTTTTAATATTGGCGAGGATGACATCTTTACCATATTTCATGAACATGAAGAAAATAATTTTATTTATGGAGAAAATTATTTCGATATTCACCGCACGGATGATTTGCTTCTCATACAAATTACTGTCAGCAATACCCGTACGATCGAACAAAAAAAACTACTCTATAAAAAAATTGTGGAATTACTGGTTAAAGCAATTTCGATTCGTCCCGAAGATATTTTTATTAATCTTTTAGAAGTTGCCAAAGAGAATTGGTCGTTTGGAAATGGAATTGCCCAATATGCCTAATTTTAACATCGCCATCTTAGATTATTACCAACAGGTTGCGCTGTCGATGGCTGACTGGCCACGTTTGCCGAGTGAAGTCTCGATAGAAGTTTTTCATGAACACTTTGATAATGAAGAAATTTTAATTCAAGCGCTGCAGGATAAAAACGCCGTTGTGCTCATGCGTGAGCGCACACCATTTCATGGGGGTATTTTTGAAGCGCTACCAAATTTGAAACTGGTTGTGACATCGGGTCCACACAATGCAGCCATTGATTTGAAAGCAGCCGAAAAAAATCAGGTGCTTGTGTGTGGGACGAATAATTTAAAAGCGCCGCCCGCAGAGCTGACGATAGGGCTCATGTTCGCCTTGGCAAGGCATATTCCCCATCATTTCTGCTATAATAGGATCACTTTTATACGGACCCTCATCTCGTTATTATGTCTAAAAAAAGGCTATTGCTCTTTATCGTTTTTATCTGTATCACAAGCCAGATTGCGACAGATATTTATTTGCCGTCTTTGCCTTCTATCATTCATACTTTTCATTCCAGTATTGGTGCAAGTCAATTAACGCTCACTTATTTTATTGTGGGACTTATGATTTCAGCCTTGGCTTACGGCGTATTATCAGAAGCCATCGGCCGCAAAAAAACGCTGCTTATCGGTCTTGCGATTTCTATCATAGGAATTCTCATTGCAATCACGGCAAAAAATATTGAGACCCTTCAATTGGGCCGCTTGATTCAAGGGCTGGGTGCAGGCGCTTGTTCTGGTTTATTTCGCTCTATTATGCGTGATGTGTATGAAGGAGAAGCCATGGCAAAAATTGCGGGATTATTAGGCAACTTGTCTGTGCTTTCGGTTATCTTAGCTCCTTTTATCGGGGGTTATTTAGAACATTATTTTAATTGGCAGGCCAGTTTTTATTTTATTCTCCTCTACGTGATACTTCTTTTTATCGCGATCGTTATCGGTTTTCAGGAAACCAGCAAGCACCATCATATCAGTCGATTGCATTATCGCTTTATCGGCCGTACTTATAAAGAACTTTTGAAAAGCCGTCTTTTTTTAGGGCTTTCTTTTTCGTCCTTGGCAACCTATGGCGGATTTTTTGCCTGGGTTACCCAAAGTCCCATTTTATTGGTACATGAAGCAGGCTTAAGTCCTGTAACTTATGGTTATTTGATGCTTATAACAGGTGCAATGATTTTTTTAGGCAATACCATCAATCTTCGCCTACTCAAACGATTTCACAGTCTTCGTATTTTACAGTGGGGCTGGCAAATCATGGCTTTGGCAGGATTATGGATGTTAGTGGGTAGTCACTTTTTTAATTCACATACCTGGTTTTTTGTCACCCTTTTACCGGCAATGTTAGCAATTTTTGGTAGCACTTTTGTCTGGTCCAATGTAGTCGTGAATGCTTTTAAACCTTTTGGACATATTGCAGGTTATGCGGGGGGCTTATATTCTACCATTCAAATTTTTGGCGGCGTAGTATTTAGCGCCATCATCGCGCATATTAACTCGAGCAGTCAGCTACCTTTAGGTATTTTGATGATTTGCAGCCCTGTATTGGCGTTTATATTTTTTAAATGGGGAATGGTAGTTTTGTCCCGTCATTCCCGCGAAAGCGGGAATCCATAGTGCACTGCAAAGTTTTATGGACCCCCGCCTGCGCGGGGGTGACGAAATAAATACTATAAACTTTTTTTCTGCAAGGCAAAAATTTCAGTCAAGCCTTTTTTGGCTAAGCCCAACATCGTTTGGAGTTCAGTTTCCGTAAAGGCTTTATTTTCAGCCGTACCTTGAATTTCAATAAATTCGCCACGCTCATTCATGACCACATTCATATCCGTTTGCGCGCTAGAATCTTCGGTATATTCTAAATCCAGACAAGCTTCATCATTGACAATGCCGACTGAGACGGCAGCGACAAAGCCGGTAAAGGCGTCACTACTGATCCACTTTTCTTTCAGCATATGATTGAGGGCTTGTTTGAGGGCGACGCAGCCACCGGTAATCGCCGCCACCCGCGTGCCACCATCGGCTTTGATCACATCGCAA
>JBILMY010000111.1:0-4370 GCA_044375265.1 Gammaproteobacteria bacterium
TTCTTATCAATTTCATCTACTGACTTTGAATATTGGCTTTGGATATCAATCCCTATTTCAGCCATCACTTCAATGGCCAAAGGATGTACATGACTGGGTTTTGATCCAGCGCTTTGAACCAGCGCAAGCGCTGCTAATATCTTTTTAGCAAGGCCTTCAGCCATTTGACTACGGGCAGAATTAGCCACACATAAAAATAAAATTTGTTTCATTATTACTCAAACCAACTACCGATGGGTGTCTTCAGAAAATCTTCAATAGATATGCCCTCATTCCCGACTAATACCACTCGAGCTTTGGGAAAATCCTTTTTCAGCAAGGCCAATCCGTCTAGTGTGATTTGCGCTTGTCCGCTTTTGACTTCGATAGCCACGATTTTATCGCCTCGCATTAAGATAAAGTCTACTTCTTTATTCGCTTCACGCCAGTAAAAAACTTGGATATTTTTACCAAAAGCCTCATTCAGTAAATAAGCGCCGATGGTGGATTCCACTAAGCGCCCCCAATACGTTTTATCGGCTTTGGCTGATTTAAAATCCAGATCATGTTGAGCGCTCATTAGGCCCGTATTGAAAACCAATAATTTAGGGCTAGAGGCACGAAGCGGTATTTTTTTTCCGTTGAATTTCTCAATGCCGCCGACCATGCCTGCTGCGGCTAACAGCCTTAAATAATGGGATAAAGTCGTGGTGTTTCCTGCATCATGCAGCTGTCCTAACATTTTCTGATACGATAGAATTTGGCTGGAATACTGACAGCTTAGCTGAAATAATCGACGCAACAACGCTGGTTTTTCAATGCGCGTCATCAATAAAACATCACGAGAAATCGTCGTTTCAATCAATGAATCATTAAGATAATTCTTCCAACGCAGTTCATCGTCAATCAAAGGTGCAGCGCCAGGATAGCCGCCAAAATAAATATAGCGTTCAATATCCCACTCAAAGGCTTGTCGCATTTCTTCAAATGACCAATGGCGAGCATGAATAATTTCAAAACGACCCGCCAGACTTTCTGTCAATCCATTTTGTAATAATAAAGGTGAAGATCCCAGTAAAACGACTTTCAAAGCCGAGCCTGCTTGCGTATCTTTATCCCATTGTTTTTTGACATAAGATGACCAATCAGGAATTTTTTGGATTTCATCAATCACAAGTACGGCTTCTTTATTTTCTCGAAGCAGCTGGCGCCCTATTTCCCATTGTGCTTCTAACCATGCATTGGTTTGTAACCCAACAGTATCTGCTGAGACATAATGGCTGGGAAAATGTAGTTTTTTTAAAACTTGATGGACAAGCGTTGTCTTACCCACTTGCCTGGGGCCAATAATAACTTGAATAAAATCACGCCTTTTTTCTAGGCGTTTGGATAAAATATCGAACAATTCTGAACGGATCATAATTAACTACTCAATAGAGTGAGTAATTTTACTCAACAGAGTGAGTAAAGTCAATAATTAATTAAAAAACTTAGCTAATCCATGAAGAAATGGCTTCTGAAGTGTTTCCATGTGTTTCGATCAACAAACCATTGCTTGAAACATATTTTGTTTTTGTGCCAGGGAGAATAATATTCCAAAATGGAGGCATTTTAAAGAAGAATCTGAATCCCTGCCAAAATCACCGCTAATTCTTTTGGTTGAGAAACCATACAGGCATGACGCGTATCTAAACTAAAATAAATCCACCGATGCGCTTTGGCCTCACATTTCATTGTCTCATAGATGCCCCGCGTACCTGCAATAAACTCACTTTGTAATGCATGAATATACGCTTTGGGTCTCAGATCAAATTTTTTTTCATCAAAGAATAAGGGATCGATACAAGGCTGATCAGGGGTCAGATCATAGTCTTTATAATTTAATCCGTGTGCTGCTAGGATATCAAAAAGAGATTTACCATCTTCTGGCACAACAGAATCGACATATACACTATAGGCTATTTTATCGGAGAGTTGGTCACTCACACCGGTAATTACCATTGCACCATAACTATGCCCTACTAATATAATATCTTCCAAAGAGGCTGAAGTAATTAACGCTGATATTTCAGCGATATTTTTTTTCAGGGTCGTTTCTTTAATTGATGTCATCGTCGGATGGTAAACGCGGTTACCTGAGGTACGAAGCAAGCGAGCGACTTCATCCCATACGCTACCTTTTGAATCACCACCATGAACTAAAATATAAGTCGCCATTATTTTCTTCCTGTCAGCTTAGTACGCCACATACTTTTCAACACCCTACTGTCTTTATCAATGATCAGATGTTTCAGTGCCCCCAAGATATGCAGGCTGATAAAGCCAATGAAAACCCAGGCCAAGGTATCGTGGATTGATTTAAAAAAATAGGCATTGGTTTTATCAACACTTATCCCAGGCATAGGAAAATAAAAGCTGCCTAAATGAGGCGAATAACCAAAAGAAGTCGCCATCGCCCAACCTGAAAGCGGCATGGCGAACATACAAAGATATAAAAACCCTTCAGCGCTGCGCGCCAAGATTTTTTCAAAGCGAGAAATAGTTTCAGGGAGTTCCGGTACAGGATTCAGGAGTTTCCAAATCAGTCTCAACGCAACCAAAGTCAAAATCAATAAACCGGTAAGTTTATGAATATTGACGATGGGGCCTGACATGAAAAAACCAACACAAAGCATCGTGATAATCAGAAATGCCATGGTCCAATGAAAAAATTTATTGATACTGCCGTACTGTTCTTTGGTATTACGTAACATAGTCCCCCCCCTTTTTTTTTATTATAGGCACGGTTAACTTTATAGTCAATAAAATAGGATGTCAAGCATATGGTTGCGTTTGGGTTATGTTTAATGAGCGTTATTTTTTATCAATTGTTTTTTAGTGCTTAAAAAGCTATGATTCGACTTTAATTTTAGGATATCCCTCCTATAATGCAGCATACCCACTTACATCGACGACTCAAAGCCCGTCACATTGCCATGATTGCCATCAGTGGTTCGATTGGCTCGGGCATTTTTATTGTGACTGGCACGGCGCTACACATGGCAGGCCCAGGCGGTGCTTTACTGGCTTACTGCCTTATGGGTCTTATGGTCTATTTTTTAATGACCAGTTTAGCTGAAATGGCGACCCTCCTTCCTTCTACAGGCAGCTTTTGTGATTATGCTTCACGTTTTGTCGATCCTGCTTTTGGTTTTGCCATGTCCTATAATTATTGGTTTAATTGGGCAATTACTGTTGCCGTCGATCTATCAGCCGCGGCTTTTATCATGCATACCTGGTTTCCTGAGCTGTCTTTCTTGTGGTGGTCCCTTATTTTTTTTCTGCTTATTTTCCTATTAAATTTTATGTCGGTGGGATTTTATGGTGAGTTACAATATTGGTTTTCAGGCCTGAAAGTGATTGCTGTGATTTTATTTATTATCATTGGCGCAATGATAATTTTTGGCTTTGTAGGCCATCAAAAGCCTGTTGATTTAAGCAATTGGCATATCGGCGATGCGCCCTTTCATGCAGGCTGGGCAGGTTTTCTCGGCGTCCTCATGATTGCAGGATTTTCTTTTCAAGGGACAGAGATTTTTGGCATTACCGCAGGTGAAACGCAAGATCCAAGGCGCAATATTCCCCGCGCAGTCAACACGGTATTTTGGCGAATTTTGTTCTTCTATGTCTTATCCATGCTGATCATGTGTTTTTTAATTCCGTATAACAATACTTTACTCATCAACGCCAGTACCAGCAATATTGGGGCAAGTCCTTTTACTATTGTCTTTAAAATGGCAGGCTTAAAATTTGCTGAAATGGTAATGAGTCTCGTTGTATTATTGGCTATTCTTTCTACGGCCAATAGCAGTATGTATACAGCCACACGCACTTTATGGCATATTGCCAAGGAAGGCAATGGACCTAAAATCTTGGCGCGTACTACAAAAAACGGCATCCCAATACCTGCGCTTATTGCAACGGCATTCATTGGAGCGCTGGTATTTTTATCTTCCTTTTTTGGCGAAGGCCGATTTTTTATCTGGCTTGTGAATATTTCAAGCTTATCGGGATTTATCGCCTGGTTTGGCATTGCCCTCACGCATTATCGCTTTCGCAGCGCTTATCTTGCGCAGGGCCATGCATTGCGGGACTTACCCTACCTTGCCAAAGGCTTTCCTTTCGCCCCCCTCTTTGCCCTCATTTTATCGGTGCTTGTGGTAGCCAGCCAAGCTTTTATTGCCAATATGATAGCGGTTTATAGCGGCTTAATCGTATTTATTGTGCTATATCTTAGCTATAAATATGTGAAACGCACAAAATGGGTACCGCTTCGAGAGTGCCAGTTTGAATTGAATTAATGATGTCAATCGTTTTTTTATGAAAATAATTATTTTTTATTCAGCGCTTTT
>JBILMY010000003.1:0-14840 GCA_044375265.1 Gammaproteobacteria bacterium
GTTGGTTTTTCTTTAGGGGTTTGCAATACAGGCTCATCGGACCACAGGGTTGCAAAGGTGCAAAACAACATTAAGATAGCCATGAGGCCGTAGGCAAATCGCCAGCCAAAATCTGCAGCCAGTGCCAGTGCCACTGCACCAGAAACAATGATGGCCACGCGATAAGCAGAAATCCAAAACGACATACCCAGGCCGCGCAGTTCTGCGGGTAAAATATCGGCGCGATAGGCATCTAACACTATATCTTGTGAGGCGGACAAAAAAGCCAGCAGTGAGGCCAGTAAAGCCAGTTCAATCGGGTGTTTGGCAGGATCAGATAAGGCCATTAAAGCTAATACTAATGCCAGCAAAAGTTGTAATAAGAATATCCAGCCGCGACGACGGCCTAAAAAAGGCAGCGGAAATCTATCCATGAGGGGCGCCCATAAAAACTTATAAGCATAGGCATTGGCGGCCAGGGAGAGAAAGCCAATCCCGACGACACTGATCCCTGCGACCGTATACCAGGCTTGAAGTGTACCGCTCGATAATGCTAAAGGGAGTCCAGAGGCAAAGCCCAGAAGGAGCATGATCGTGAGTAATTTGAGTGAAGTGCGTGATGTCATGGGGTTTAAATTATATCAGAAAAATGGTGTGACAAGTCAGATAAACCTGCCCCCTTAATAAGGGGGCTGTCGACGCAGTCGACTGGGGGAGTAACCCACTCTCAAAATTGAATTTCCTACGGTAGTTTGCTACACTCCAAAATTGATGGAACAAACGGTTTATTCAATCAAAGATATTGCTGCCAAGACAGGCGTGAATCCTATTACTTTGCGTGCGTGGGAGAGGCGTTATGGTTTATTCAAGCCCAAGCGTAATGATCGCAAGCAGCGCGTGTTTACTGAAGATGATCTCATTCGTATTCGCGAAATTTTAAGCTGGCTCGATAAAGGCATGCCTATCAGCAAAGTCAAAACCTGTTTGCAGCATAAAAAATCTGTGGTACATCCTTTTGATTCACCCGATGAAGAATTATATCAACATATCGCTATTGAAGCCGTCAGCGAATTTGATCCTTCTAAATTAGAAAAAGGGATCGATGAATTATTCTCACTCTATCCTTTATCCGTCATTGCAGAATGGGTCTATCCCCGTGTTGTCTCAGTATTAAATGAACGTTGGAAAAATGTAGAAACGGCGTCAGCAGAAAGTCACTTTTTTGATTTCCATGTACGCAATAAACTGGCGACTTATTTTACCTCACCCCATCAAGCGAAAAATAATAAAACGTTGTTGGTAGGATCTATTGGAAAAGTCTACAATGAAATTGAATTATTGTTTCTCGCAGCAGCACTCGCTTTTTATGGTTTTGATATTATTTTATTGGGCTGCGATATTCCGCTTGAACAATTCGAAAAAATTTCTATCGTGGGAAAAGTGGATGGGCTTATCATTTGTACGGAAGAAAAAAAAGATCTCTTGGAATCACTCGCAAAATTTTCAGATAAAGCACAATTAAAGCTCTGTATTCGCACAAGACATTCTATTACAGATGCTGCAATACAAGCGGCACTCTATTGTTTACCGCTTTCTTATGGTAAACTTCTCGAGCAAATTAATACGATTTTCAGTTGAGGTACTATGTTACGTTTTATGAAGGGACCCATCCTAGGAGTGATTGCAGGGGCTTTATGGTTTTTGAATACATTGTTTTGGGCGTTGCCTTTACTGATTGTCACTGGGGTTAAAATTTTATTGCCTTTCAAAATGACGCGGCGCTTAGCCAACCTTTTATTAGATTTAATGGCGACAAGCTGGGTCAGTGTCAATAATTTTTCTTTCAAAACTTTAGCAAATATTCGTTGTACAGTGCATAGTGATGCAGTACTAGAAAAAAACGCGTCTTATTTGGTGATTTCAAATCATCAATCCTGGGCAGATATCGTTGTGCTGGGGCGGGTTTTTAATCGAAAGATTCCTTTTTTTAAATTTTTCTTAAAAAAATCACTCCTCTATGTGCCTGTGTTAGGTATGGCCTGGTGGGCACTCGACTATCCTTTTATGGAACGTTATACGAAAGAACAATTGGAAAAAAATCCGGCACTGAAAGAAAAAAATTTTGCAGTAGCCAAAGCCTTGTGCGAAAAATATCAAAAAATGCCGGTAGCGATCATGAATTTTGTCGAAGGCTCACGTTTTAGTGTTGGAAAGGCTGAACATCAGGAATCTCCTTTTCAGAATTTGTTGCTGCCCCGTGCAGGAGGCGTTGCAAGTACACTGCAAATTCTAGGCAAGCAATTTAAAAGTATTTTGGATGTAACGATTGTCTATCCTATTCAAGAGCCGAATTTGTGGAAAATGTTGTGTGGAAAAATTTTGCATATTAAAGTTTTTATTACAGAAAGAAAAATTACAAAAGATTTGATAGGTGATTATCACGACCCGATTTTTCGCCAACATTTTCAAACTGTTTTAAATAACTGGTGGGAAGAAAAAGATATTTTAATTGATAAGACTTCGGTAGAGAATCAGTGAAAATTTATTGTGTAGGCGGAGCGGTGCGTGATACTTTATTGGGCCTTCCTGTTTCTGAAAAAGATTTTGTCGTGGTCGATGCAGTGCCAGAAGATTTGTTATCCAAAGGTTATAAACAAGTGGGTAAATCTTTTCCCGTATTTTTACATCCTCAAACTGGCGAAGAATATGCCCTTTCCCGCGCTGAAAAAAAAATCGGTAAAGGCTATCATGGCTTTTTAATGAAGACCGATAAAATTCCGCTCGAAGTCGATCTCTTGCGCCGCGATTTAACCATCAATGCGATGGCCATGGATAAAGAAGGAAACCTCATCGATCCCTATGGTGGACAACAGGACATTGCACAAAAAAAATTGCGGCATGTGTCAGAGGCTTTCATTGAAGATCCCGTCCGTATTTTACGGATCAGTCGTTTTTTAGCGCGCTTTCACTATTTGGGCTTTACCATTGCCGATGAAACAATGGTGCTGATGCGTCAAATGGTTGACGCTGGCGAAGTCGATGCCTTGGTGCCAGAGCGTGTGCAGCGTGAATGTTTGTCTGCGCTGCGCGAAAAAAATCCTGAGTGTTTTTTTGAAACCCTTAAAACTTGCGGCGCCCTGCCCATTTTGTTCCCAGAAATAGAAAATCATTTTGATATGGCGATGCAGAATCTTAAAAAATTTGAGACAGCAGAGCTTCGCTTGATTGCCTTCTTGCAAGCATTATCAGAAACGGAAATCAGCGCTTGTGTGAAGAAAAAATATTTACCGATCGAGAGTGTCGAAAAAGCGCTGCTCCTTAAAAAAAATACGGCTGCTTTTTTAGAAGCCCATTTAGCAGAAGCTATCATTACGTTATTAGAAAATATGGATGCCATAAGACGTCCCGAACGGTTTTTGGAATTATTACAAGTGATGAAAGGATTGTCAGAAAAAGCTTTAGCCGATTTCGAAAAATATTTACACGCCATAACAGACGTTAAACTGAACCCTGAAGAATATCAAGACGTTGCAATGATTAAAATAAAACTTCATCATAAAAGAGTGGAAGCCATTGAAAAAATATCAAGCACACATCCCTGATACCAAAGGCATGGTTCATTATTCTGAAGAAGAAAATGAAACCTGGTCTATTTTAATCGAGCGGCAAAAGAAAATTGTTGAGGGTCGTGCATGCCAAGAATTTTTGGAAGGCCTCGATATTTTAAAAATGCCGACTGATCGCGTGCCGCAATGCGCAGACTTAAATAAAATTTTAGAAAAAAGAACGGGATTTCAGGTGGTGCCTGTTGAAGGCCTCATTACCCAAACTAAATTTTTCGATCTCTTGGCAGACCGGAAATTTCCTGCGGCAACCTTTATTCGAACGCGAGAAGATCTCGATTACTTAAAAGAGCCCGATATTTTCCATGAATTTTTTGGCCACTGTCCGCTATTAACGCAGCCTGCGTATGCAGATTTTATTGCCTGGTATGGGCAAAATGCCAAGCAGGCGGATGCCCAAAGCCGAAAACTTTTGGCGCGGCTTTTTTGGTTTACCATCGAATTTGGGCTCCTTTATAATGCCGATAAAGGCTTTACGGTTTATGGAGGGGGTATTTTATCCTCCAAAGAAGAAACGGTATATGCCGTGGAAAGCGCTGTGCCGATGCGTCATGCCTTTGATGCCTTTACCTGTCTTCGCACACCTTATCATTACGATGAAATTCAGAAACTGTATTTTTATTTAGAAGACTTGACCGATTTATATTATTTAAGTCAGTTGCCTTTATTGGACCTGGCAGAAAAGGCAAAAACCAAAGGTGATGTTGAAGAGGGGTTTATATTATGTTAAATGAAAGTTGTAGTTTAGATAAGCAAGGCTGCAAGCCTTGTGAAGGTGGCGTACCGCCTTTAACACAAATTGAAGCAAAAAATTTATTGCAAGAAATTCCTGATTGGACTTTAAAAAACGATCAGCTTTTTCGCCGCATCGAATTTAAAAATTTTTCCCGCACGATGGCCTTTGTCAATGCAGTGGCTTTTTTATCCACCGAAGAAAATCATCATCCAGATGTAACTTTTGGTTACAATTATTGCGAGCTCGTTTACACCACGCATGCTATCAATGGGTTATCTTTGAATGATTTTATCTGCGCTAAAAAAGTGAATCAGTTGCTTGCCATTCGGGAGTGGTGATTCCTATTTTGTAGAGACGCGATTCATCGCGTCTCAAAAGGATTAGCTCAGTGCTTTTTCAATCGGTGATATTTTGTCACCGATTCATTTTTTATAATGTTAATTTTTTGACTTTTGTGTTATTGAGTAAAGATTTCATTTGTGCAATAGCGCTTGCATTCAGTTTTAATAAACGCTCTGAAGGTGATAAGCCGTTACGAATAAATTCAGCATTCAAATTTTCTAAATTAGAAAGACAAATCAATTGTGTTACGTCTGCATAGTCTCTCATATTTCCTTCTTGCTTTGGATTTTTATCTTTCCATTCTTTGGCGGTCATTCCAAAAAGTGCTTTATTTAAAATATCAGCTTCACTTGCATAAATAATATTCGCATCTTTAAGTGATAATTTTTTAGGAAGAATAATATTTTCTTTTATTGCATCTGTATGAATTTTATAGTTGATTTTAGTTAACATTCTTTTGGCATCCCAGCCTAGGGCTAATCTCTTATTTTCCTCAATCTTAAGTCTTTGGAATTCTTTAATGAGATATAATTTAAATTCAGGAGAAATCCAGGTGGCGAATTCGAAGGCAATATCTTTATGAGCAAAGGTTCCTCCACTGTAACGACCTACTGTTGAGCGGATCCCAATAGCATTTGTCTTTTTTATCCAGCGAGAAGAAGATAAAATAAATCCATTAGAACCCGCCTCATTTTTAATGTTATTGAATTCCATAACATTAAAATCTGGGTTATATAATTGCTCCCAAGCGCCCATAAATTGAATGGTATATTTGGTTGAGAGCCAATTTGCAATAACAATTCCCGTTGATTCACTATCTTTAAATCTTGCGATATCCGTTAAAGAGATGTAATCGTTTTCATTGTCAGATAAATTAACGGCTATAGATTGGTTGCTGATTTCTATTACTTTCTTTTTCATAGCAATACCCTAATAATTCAAAAAAGATAAGTATAAATTATTTTAAATTTATTTTCAATAGAATGTTAAATTTTGGAAATATTTAAGCGGTTATATTCAATATTTTAAGATTGTCACATTTTGTGACAGACTTGATAATACTTTTCAACCGGTGACATTTTGTCACCGACTTCCCGTCATTCCCGCCTGCGCGGGAATGACGAAAATAGAGGTTATCGTAATCAACCACCCCGCCCTTCGGGCACCGTTATGTCGTGCAATCCTTGCACTCCACCCTTCGGGCCAGCGCCAAGGCGCTGTTGAAAATTGGTTTTCCTGCCAATTTTTTCTCTGGAGGGGAATTTCCTTTAGCCCTTTAAGAGTTTATTGCCTTTTTCAATCGCTTCATCGATGGTGCCGACCATGTAGAAGGCTTGCTCGGGTAAGTGATCGTAGTCACCATTTAAAATACCTTTGAAGCCACGTATGGTTTCAGCAAGTGGCACATATTTTCCAGGGGATCCTGTGAAAATTTCGGCCACGAAGAAAGGTTGTGATAAAAAGCGCTGAATTTTACGGGCACGCGTCACCGTCATTTTATCTTCGGGGGATAATTCATCCATTCCTAAAATGGCGATGATATCGCGAAGCTCTTTATTGCGCTGCAATGTTTTTTGTACGCGACGCGCAACATCATAATGCTCTTCTTCAATGACCGTGGGATCCAATTGTCGGCTCGTCGATTCTAAAGGATCGATGGCAGGATAAATGCCGAGCTCGGCGATTTGACGCGATAAGACGACGGTGGCATCTAAATGTGCAAAGGTCGTGGCAGGCGCCGGATCGGTTAAGTCGTCTGCTGGTACATACACCGCTTGCACTGAGGTGATAGAGCCTTTGGCGGTTGAGGCAATACGTTCTTGCACGGCGCCCATTTCAGAAGCGAGGGTGGGCTGATAGCCCACTGCCGAAGGCATACGGCCTAAGAGGGCAGAGACTTCAGTTCCTGCAAGTGTATAACGATAAATATTATCGACAAAAAATAAAACATCTTTGCCTTCATCGCGGAATTTTTCTGCGAGCGTAATACCTGTTAATGCGACACGTAAACGGTTGCCTGGTGGCTCATTCATTTGTCCGTAGACAAGAGACACTTTATCTAACACGTTGGAGTCTTTCATCTCATGATAAAAGTCATTACCTTCACGCGTACGCTCACCCACACCGGCAAATACAGAATAACCACTGTGTTCGATAGCAATGTTACGGATAAGTTCCATCATGTTGACGGTTTTACCTACACCGGCGCCGCCGAAGAGACCGACTTTTCCGCCTTTGGCGAACGGGCAAATAAGATCAATGACTTTAATACCCGTTTCTAAAATTTCACGGGTTCCGATAAGCTCTTTAAACGCTGGGGCGTCTTGATGAATGGCGCGATGCTCAGATGTTTCAATCGGGCCTTTTTCATCGATGGGATTGCCCAGTACATCTATGATGCGGCCGAGTGTTGCAGCGCCAACGGGCACTGAAATAGGCGCGCCTGTATTGGTGACGGAGAGTCCGCGCTGTAAGCCTTCTGAAGGGCCCATGGCAATCGTGCGTACGACCCCGTTGCCTAAAAGCTGCTGTGTCTCTAAAATGAGAACGCCATCATTGCCTTTGGCATCGACTTGTAGCGCGTCATAAATTTCGAGTGCTGCGTTTTCAGGAAACTGCACATCGATAACCGCGCCCATAATTTGTATAATTTCACCTTTCATGTTTTTCCTCATTCAACTGCCGCAGCGCCCGCAACGATTTCAGCAAGTTCCCTTGTGATCGCTGCTTGGCGCGCTTTGTTATACATTTGTTTTAATTCATTGATGACTTTGCCTGCATTGTCGGTTGCATTTTTCATCGCCACCATCCGAGACGCTTCTTCGGAAGCCATATTTTCAACAACCGATTGATAAAGTTGTGATTCGATATAGCGTGCAAGCAGCATATCTAAAATTTGTTTCGCATTATCCGGTTCATAAATATAATCCCAGCTCACCGCTGCGTTTGATTCTATCGTCATGGGTAATGTGGGTAAAATCGTTGGAATTTGTGTCATACGATTTTTAAATTCATTGAAGGCAATATGGAGCGAATCAATTTTCCCTGCGGTAAATAAATCAATCGTCGTTTTTACGGTAGACACCAATTGTGACACAGAAGGCGTTTGTCCTAAATGTGTCAACTCATCAATCACATGTGCACCAATACGTTTAAAAAATTGCTGCGCTTTGCTACCGATAATGATGAGCGATACCGTCACACCCGCTGCTTTTTTATCGCGCATAAAATCAATGGCTTTTTTAAAGAGCAGTGTATTTAATCCGCCGCATAATCCTCTATCAGAAGAAATGATGAGAAGTACACATTGTTTTTCTTCACGCGTTGCCAAGAGTGGATGGCGATATTCCGTGCTGGATTCAAAGACATTGGCGATGACACGGCGAATTTCGCGTGCATAGTCGCGCGATTTTTGCATGCGATCTTGGGCTTTACGCATTTTACTCGCAGCAACCATTTCCATCGCGCGCGTAATTTTTTGCGTATTTTTTACCGCGCCGATTTTATTGCGAATGTCTTTGGTTGACGGCATTAGGCGACGAATCCTGCGCAGAAGGCTTTGAGTAATTTATCGAGTCCCGCTTCATGCTCTGGCGTGAGTTTAGGATTTTTGTTGATGCTTTCTAACAACTGTGCATATTCACGGTGTGCAAGCGAGAGCAGGCCTTTTTCAAACGCGCCAATTTTCGCTAAAGGAATTGCGCTTAAATATTTTCTGGCCACTGCAAATAAACTCACCGACATTTCAGCCACAGACATTGGCATATGCACGCCTTGTTTTAAAATTTCCACCGCTTGTTGACCATGCGCGAGTTGTGCGCGTGTCGTCGGATCTAAATCTTGTGAAAATTGTGCAAAGGCTTCAAGCTCACGGTATTGCGCAAGCGCAAGTCGTAATTCACCGCCGCCGAGTTTTTTAATGATTCCCGTTTGCGCGGCGCCGCCCACACGAGAGACAGAAAGTCCTGCATTCAGCGCTGGGCGAATACCGGCGTTAAATAAATTCGTTTCCATAAAAATTTGACCGTCGGTAATTGAAATCACGTTCGTGGGCACAAACGCAGAAATATCGCCTGCCTGTGTTTCAATGATGGGCAGCGCTGTGAGCGAGCCTGTTTTACCGGTGACTTTACCGTGCGTGATTTTCTCTACGTATTCGGTGTTTACACGTGCTGCACGTTCGAGTAAACGCGAGTGCACATAGAACACATCGCCTGGATACGCTTCACGACCTGGCGGACGACGAAGCAGCAATGAAATTTGACGATAAGCCCAGGCTTGTTTGGTGAGATCGTCATAAATAATGAGTGCGTCCATCCCTTTATCGCGGAAGTATTCGCCCATTGAGCAGCCTACATACGGCGCAATAAATTGCAGCGCAGCAGCATCAGAGGCATTGGCCGCAACGATGATGGTATGATCGAGTGCACCCGCTTCTTTTAATTTCGCCACAACACTCGCCACACTCGAGGCTTTTTGTCCGATGGCCACATAAATACATTTCACTCCCGTGCCTTTTTGATTGATGATGGCATCGACAGCTATGGTGGTTTTTCCGGTTTGTCTATCACCAATAATCAGTTCGCGCTGCCCACGTCCCACAGGGACTAAGGCATCGACAATTTTAAGTCCCGTTTGCAGTGGCTGATTTACCGGTTCACGCGCAATTACGCCGGGCGCAATACGTTCAATCGGAAGTGTTTCAGTGGTATGGATGGGACTGTCATGATCGATAGGCTGCCCTAACGCATTCACAACACGGCCGAGCAATGCTTCACCGACAGGGGTGGATAACATTTCACCAGTAGAGTAAACCGTTTGTCCTTCTAAAATACCTTCTTGTTTCCCAAGAATAATGACGCCTACGCTGTCTTTTTCAAGATTTAATGCCATGCCGAAAGTGCCGTTTTCAAAACGGATTTTTTCCCCGTAAGCAGCAGAAGATAAACCATACACAGAAACCACGCCATCGCGCACGCTTAAAATTTTGCCTTCCGTGTGCGGCAATTCTGACAGTGCTGCATCAGCAATACTTTTTTTCAATAATTCAGTTAGTTCAGTCGATGTAATAGGCATAACGATCCTCAGGATAAAATATGTTCAGCAAGTTGGTTCATTTTGTGATAAAGCGAATTGTCCCACACAAAGTCAATGCTGGATAAACGCAGCCCCGCTAAAAGTTCAGGACGCGAATGAAAATTTAACAATACGGTTTTGCCTGTGTCTTCTTGCAGTTTAGCCAGTAACTGATTTTGTTCAAGTGGAGTTAACGGTGTGGCAGATTCCACGGTAATATGCAATTTTTTTTGTTTGGCTTCAATGCCTGTGATAAATGCTTTGGTAATGGCCGGTAATAAAGCAAAGGTTTTTTCGCTCGCAAGATAGTCTAAGAATTTTTTTTGCGAAGCGTTAGCTGATAAAGCTTTTTCCAAGGCTTTACTCAAGAGCGATTCATCACTGAAAGGATTATTGACAAACGCCATGAGTGTTTTATCTGCTTCAAGCGCTTTTGAAATCAGTGTCAAAAAAGTTTCCCACTGGAGGAGCGCACGATCGTCTGCACATAAACCAATGAGGGCTTCTGCAATACTCGAGGCTTCTAGCGCTTTGTTCATCGCGTGCGAATCTCCTCAAGTGATTGTTTAATCAGCGCTTCATGATCAGCAGCTTTAATTTCGCGGGCCAATACTTTTTGCGCCATGGCAATGGAAAGCTTGCTCACGTCTTGATAAAGCTCACGTTTAACGCGTTCTTCTTCCAGTGTGATTTGTGCTTTAGCAAGTTCAAATTGTTTTTGCGCTTCAAGTGAGGCATCCGCTTTGGCTGCATCAATGATGTTTTGGCCCTGCTTGGACGCTTTATCAATTAAATTATTAGCGTCTGTTTTCGCTTGTTGAAGTAACCTAGCGGCTTCTAATTGCGCAGTTTTGAGCGCAGCTTCGCTTTCATCAGCCGCAGCAAGTCCATGACTAATGAGCGCTTGTCTATCGTTGATGGCCTTCATGAGTTTGGGCCAAATAAATTTCATGCAAAACCATACGAAGATGGCAAAGGTGATAATTTGACCGAGTAATGTGGCGTTAATAAACAAGGCTTATGCTCCGACCGCTTTTCCTGCGGCGGCCAGTACTGGCGCTGCAAAAGGATTGTTTGCAAAAAAGAGGTAAAGACCCATGACCACAGAAATTGCGGCGAATGCATCTACGAGCCCTGCCATTAAAAACATACGGCCCATGAGCATGCTCGATAATTCCGGTTGTCTTGCGACACCTTCTAAAAATTTTCCGCCTAAAATACCAAAGCCGATGGCAGTGCCTAAAGCCGCAAGGCCAATGAGTAGTGCTGCCGCAATTGCAGAAGGACCTTGGATGGTAGCGAGTAACATTGCAGTGTTCATAGTGTTGTTGTCTCCAGTTTAAGTGAAAGGGTTAAGCGTGATGATGGTACGCCATTGATAAATACACAATGGTGAGCATCATAAAAATAAACGCTTGAATCGTAATAATCAAAATATGGAAGATGGCCCAAATACTGCCAAACGGCCATTGAATCCACCAAGGTAAGAGCGCAATCAAAATAAAGATGAGCTCGCCTGCAAACAAATTTCCATATAAACGTAAAGATAAAGAAATGGGTTTCACACCATCTTCTAAACCACGAAATAATACATTCAAGAAAAATAATTTTCCGCCAAAAGGTTTAGTGAGGATCTCTTTCGTTGAACCCTTAAAGCCTTTACCCTTGTAATTATACACGACGATGAGGAAAAAAACGGTGAGCGATAAGCCAAAGGTGATATTGGGATCGGCGGTAGGCACGCTGCGAAAATAAGGGACGCCAACAGCATGCGCGAGCATGGGGATCATATCGATGGGCAAGAGATCCATGAAATTCATGAGGAAGACCCAAATAAAAATCGTGAGGGCCAGGGGTGCAATTAAAGTCGAGGGCGCATGATAAGATTCTTGCACGGATTTACTCACAAATTCCACTAAAATTTCAATGGCGCATTGCAGTTTGCTGGGCGTTCGCACACTGGATTTTTTTGCCACGCGATAAAAAAGCGTGAGAAACACGAGCCCTAATACCACAGCAGTCAAAGTGGAATCAAGATTGAGCACCCAAAAATGCGGATCGTTGTGCGTCAAACTACCGCTGTGTAAATTTAACTGTAAAAAGGTTAAGTGATGCTGAACATAATCGGCGGGGCTCATCATGTGGGCACTCTCCGCGCTGCAAAAGGAGCTGCCACAAAAAATGTTAGATACGTTGTGGCAAAACCGGCAAAAAAGAATACGGGGTTAATGCGAATAAAGTGAAAGACGAGCACAGATAAAACGCCGGTGAGCATAAGTTTTCCGGTTTGCGCCCATTGCAGGGACTTACGTGTACCCTGCAGTAGCGCAGTGCGGGCACGCATAATGCCTGTCATAAAAATGATTTGAGGAATAAAGCTGCACAGGGTGCCGAGCACAAAAGAATGAAATCCACGGCTTGCAAGCAGGCAAAGCGATGCAATGATCAGCATCACAGTTTGCAGCGTCAGCCAGCGCAGTATTTCACGGGATTGTTTCAAAGGGCCACCTGTTATAAAAAGTCACGATATTGTACCCTTTTAGCCCTTTTTTGGCAAGGGGTTATAGAGTATATAGAGTTAGTCATTTTATCCGCTCCGTCATTCCCGCGAAAGCGGGAATCCAGAGGCACAATGGACCCCCGCCTGCGTGGGGGTAAGGGTTGAACCTTGATTAAGAATTGCCAAAATGATACTATTCGCGAAATTTAAAGGTAATAGTAGGAAATAAAAATATGAAAAAAATTATTCTGTTATTGAGCGCGCTGCTTTTCATTCAAATAAGTCAAGCTGCTGTTTTATCGTCTTCTAAAACCATCGTGAGTTATATGCTCTTGCAAAGCAATACGAATTTACAAGCTATTGCTAATAATCCTTCGAATTACTCTTTTACCCGTTTAGATATTGCTTTTGTCAATCCACGCTTACAATATACTTCGGGTTCAAATGATTTATCAAAAACAGGCTTGTTGAATTCATATAAAGGGACTTTGCCTTCAGTCTCCATCGTATGGCAAGAATTTAACAACACGATTCCAGGGCAGCCACAGCCGAATGCAGCACAAGTTGAACAATATTATGCGGCGAATTTCCAGTGAAGAAATTATGCTATAGCGGGCTGAGTTTTTTAATGCTTCTTTGCAGTAGTATTGCCAATGCGCAGTGGAATAATCACCCCTATTTGTTTTTACAATTTGGGTCTGCGACGCCCGCAACAAAAGAATATTCTCAAGATGAAAATTTTGAAAATACCTATGTACCCGATGATCCGACTGCGCTTGTGGTGAATGAAAATTATGAGCATCAAATTAGCAGCTATAATAATTATGGTCTCGGATTGGGTTTGCCCTTTGGATCTTTTATGTGGCCTAAAAATACTTTTTTAAAAAACAGCAGTATTGAATTGTGGCTGGGATATAACAGCTATGGGGTAAGCGGCGATCGCGATGAGACCCTAAATAATGGCGGCGAGATTTATCCCAATCCCGCCCTACCTTACAGTTATACGGTCAGCAATATCAATGCCATGGTGGATTATCGTTACAACTTTGATTTAAACCGTGATTTTGAACCGTTTGTGACAGTCGGTGCTGGCGTCGATCAAGCGTCGACCAGTGGATACAGTGAGAGCGCTTGCGATCAGTCAGAAAGTGCAGCTTCACAATGTTATTTATTGACAGAAAGTTTTGCAAGTCATACGCAAACCAATTTTGCTTATGAAGGCAGTGCAGGGCTTGATATTTTATTTTCACCGAGCTTTCATTTAACCTTGGGTTATCGTTATTTTAATGGCGGTAATGCCGTCACTGACCCTGCAACTGTGTCTATTTATGGCAGCAGTGCATTACCTGATAATGAAACCATTGAGGGATTGTCGACGAGTAATGCCTTAAGCGAATTTTATGTGCGCCTCGTGAAGGTGGTATAAAGTAGATTTTCCGTAGAGACGCGATTCATCGCGTCTCATTATTTTAGAAGAGAAAACATGTTAAAACAATGGATAAAAAAAATCAGTTTTATAGCGCTATGTATGACGGCTTTAGCTGTACAAGCCAATGTATTCAAACCAGTGATTTTAACCTTATTGAATAATCCGGTTCTTCCCGCGCAAGTCGAAACCAACACAGAATACGTATTTAATTATCAACTGCAAAATCCGAACAATATTCCCCAATCGTATTTATTAACCTTAAATAGTGCAGCGCCACAAATTGATTTTGATAATGTGAGTTGTGTACAAAATAAGCCAACGGAATTAGCAGCCAATGGAGCGTGTAATTTTACAGTGGTTTTTTCAGCAGGAGAGGTTGCCGAAAATTATTTACAAACCATAGCGACTTTACAAACAGTCGGGTTTCCGCTGGCGAGTTTAATTTTTAGCACGCAAGTCATTTCCGATGAACCGCCGCCGCCGAGCAGTATTCCAGTGACTGTCACGGTGAATGGAGATGTCACGACAGTTAATCCTACCCAACAAATTACAGTGACTTTAGAAGGCAGTAGTGAAAATTATGGGCCGCATTTGATCGCAGCTAATGGTACACCACAATCGTTTGAAGACATGCCTGCCGATACTTACGATGTAACAGTTGTGCCAACCAGCATTACGATCAATGGAACTATCTATACATTGATAGATGCACCCAGCACATTTACAGTATCCACAACTTCGACGAATTTAACACTCACTTATGATGCTTACACACCGCCACCTGCGCCTGTTCCCGTCAGTGTAGTCATTGCAGGAGATCTACAAAAAAACTCTCCTGTGACAGAAGTGCCAGTGACATTAAGTAATGGCACTAATACTTATGGGCCTACAGACATTGTGGCAGATGGTTCAGCGCATGCCTTTGGTTCAGCCTTGGCGGGAACTTATGCGGTAGCGCCTGCCTCATTGATGGGCGCTGATGGGAATACCTATGTATTAGAAAATAATTCTGCCCTTGTGCCCAGCGTGGGTGGAACGATCACCTTAAGCTATGATGAAGCAACGCCAGTGACAGGAACGCAAATCAAAATCGTTGGTGACTTGGTGACTAATCATTCAGGTACAGCCCTTAACATTACGCTTCAAAATTTTGAA
>JBILMY010000112.1:0-4311 GCA_044375265.1 Gammaproteobacteria bacterium
CACTGGAATCTTTATCTTTAGTCAAAAAAATTTGTTGGCAATCGCAAACTGCTTTTTTAGGCTTAGAAGGCTGGACGCAAAACATTGTCGACTCCACTGAGGAAACTTCCATCCGCTTTTCTGAAAATGGATTACAGTATCAATTCAATCTATCGCAGTCCCAAAAAACAGGATTTTTTTTAGATCAGCGGGATAACCGTGGATTAATAGGCAGCTTGGCCAACAACAAACGTGTGCTTGATCTGTGTACTTATCATGGCGGCTTTGCGCTGAATGCTGCGCATAGCGGTGCAGCGTTTGTGCGTGCTGTCGATAGCTCAATTGATGCGCTTACCCAAGCGCAAAAAAATGCAGTGGAAAATAAACTTGCCATTACCTTTGAAAAAGACAACATCAAACAATTTTTAGCAACGCATGAAGAAAACTATGATCTCATTATTTTAGATCCACCCAAACTTGCCCCCAGCCATCGCGATGTGAAATCAGCCTTAACACTCTATAAAAAATTAAATGCCTTAAGCATCGCGCGCCTCAATGAAGGCGGCTTATTACTTTCTTGCTCCTGCTCTTCTGCTATTTCAACGATCGATCTCCAAAGAGTCATCCAATCCGCTGCGCTCGAACAAAAGCGCTCTATTCGCTTACTACGCACCTTGGGCGCTGGCATGGATCATCCTACGCTGCCAAGCTTTCGCGAAGGTGATTATTTAAAAGCGCTTCTGTTTGCGGTAGAGTGAATTGTCTTGAACTGTGGTTTTTTACACCCCTCTTGTTAAGAGGGCAACCTTATAGACAAAATCTCTTTAATTATGCTAGTATACCTCGTTAAACCCATTCACTTTTTTATAGGAAAAAAACTATGCGTTCATGTCATCGTAGATTTTTTGTTATGCTCATTATTTTAATCGCCCTGATTTTAGGCCTTCTGTCTGTAACCTTCAATCCCAAAGCGCTCACTGCTGTTGTGATCATTTCACGTTTCTTTGAAGTGATGATTCCTTTCTTGGGTGTCATGGCACTCTTAAAATTCTTGTTTTGCCATAATGATACTAAATCTTGTTGCAAAGATGGTAACTGTGAATGCTGCAAAAAAGGCGCTTGCAGTACTGAAGAAGGTAAAAAAGGCTGCTGTTAATCAGCGTCTTTTTGTCCCCTAAAAAAAACCTGCCTTAGCGCAGGTTTTTTTATTACTCATCAAGGCTCAAGACAAAATATACAATAGCCCCGCCCATAAAAAAGTATTCTGCGCTTTATCAAAGCTTGTGCAATTAAAACGATTACGACCTTTTTTTAAAGGATGGTTGAGCATTAACGTATATTCTGCTTCATCAGAAATCACGCGAATGGATTTTCCACCTGAGTCAAAACAATTAAGTACCCCAATTTTTTGGGGATATTTCAAGCGAATTTGTACGGTATTTAAAGCCTCATACACTGCAATATCGTTTGGAGAAACCGTGCTAAATACCAAAGGCTGATACATTAAAAAAGCTTTAAAGCGATCGAAATTGGCAAACTCTTCATTTAAAGGCAGGCGCGGAATTTCAAACAAATTGTCTTCGGAACTTGCAATGCCTGAAACTTGCGTAAAGGCAGCCTCAAAACCCATATCTTCAATAATGCTGGCTGTTGCATGGCTATATTCTCCAAATGGGTAAGCAAATAAAATGGGCATCACTTTGGTATGTGCATAAATTTCATCATTGGCTTTTTGAACTTCTTTGTTAATAAAATCTTTTGTGGCGAATGCCAAATGAGAATGTGATACCGTATGATTTTCAATCGTCCCCCCTGCTTTAGACAATGCTATGACTTCATCCCAATTCATCATTTGAGTATAACGATAATCAATGGGCCCTGTGGCTAAAAATACCGTAAAAGGAAATCCATGGGCTTTTAATATAGGAAAGGCTGTCGTATAAATGGAACGATAACCATCATCAAAGGTAATCGCCACGGTTTTAGGCGGTAAAGGCTTACCTTGCTTGAGCGTTTGAATAATGGTGCGTAAAGGCAATACCTGATAGCCTGCTTCAGACAGATAATCCATTTCTTCGGTAAATTGTGCAACCGTCACATTCGTACTCGGCACAGTATCTTCGCCTACACGGTGGTACATTAAAATCACTGCGCTTTGTGCAAAGGCAAAGTTAAAGGAAAAAAAACACATAAAGATAAGTAATAATTTTTTTTTATTCATAGCATATTCTCATTGAGAGGGTTCATAATAATCGTGGTAAATTTTCTTCATCGCACATTTTAACACAATATGGCGTCCCGAACAGGATTCAAACCTGTGACCTGCCCCTTAGGAGGGGGCTGTTCTATTCAGCTGAACTATCGGGACATAGGCT
Source organism: Gammaproteobacteria bacterium (assembly GCA_044375265.1). Taxonomy (GTDB): domain Bacteria; phylum Pseudomonadota; class Gammaproteobacteria; order JABDGN01; family JABDGN01; genus JBILMY01. The sequence goes on from JBILMY010000112.1 coordinate 2,355, forward strand.
TTAGATTGTATCAAAAATCGCCGGGTAAAAGGGGGCGGTTGAGGGCTGATAGCGGGAGGCGTTTGAGTGTATTAGCCCCCTTAACAAGGGGGCTGTCGACGCAGTCGACTGGGGGATTTTTATTGCAAACATTTAAATCCCCCCCATTGGCTTCGCCAATTTCCCCCCTTATTAAGGGGGGAGTACAAGCCAACGCCTGCAACGCAGCATACGGTAATTCCTTGCCCTCTTTCAAATAGGTTGTGATATATAAATACTGTTTTGCGCGAGTGGCTGCCACATAAAAAAGTCGGTCTTTTTCAAAAGCTTCTTTTTCTTTATGCAGTGTATAAATAGCCTCTGAAATGGAATTGCTTTTTTCATGGTAGCCTTGCATCGGCGAAAGCAGCACTTCGCCAGAAGGCAATCTGCCCCACTCTAATAAAGTTTTGTCTTTTTTGCGCGTCGATTTTTCAAAAAACGGTAAAATCACCACATCAAATTCTAGCCCCTTGGCTTGATGAATCGTCATAATTTTTACAAAAGATTCACTGCCAAATGAAATATATTCCTGCACTAATTTTTCATAAAAAAGCGGCAGTGTATATTCTTCATAATTTCGCAAGACATTAAAATAGCGCTCGACGATCTTTTTTTCATAAGGCGTTGTCATCAGCGCTTCCCCTTGCAAGCGATACAAGGCAGCTTCCATAAAAGCAGCGACACTCAGATAATGGGGTTTTGCTTTTAAGAGCGCTTCACAGTGCGCATGAAAATAACGCGCCCGTAGCTGCCCATCATTAGATAAAAAGGGAATCGCTGCAATTAAGGCCTCCATCATGGATATTTTTTCTTGCTCCGCTACCGTTGTTAAATCGGGTAACAAAAGACCGCATAATGGGGATCGCAAGAGCGCGAGCCAAGCTAAGCGATCAGAGACATCATAGAGTGCGCGCGTCATTGATAAGCAATCTTGAATAATCGGCACTTCTGAAAAATGCAGCATATCGATAGCTTCATACACTATTCCTGCGCTGGATAATGCCGGCAATAATTCTTCCACTTGTTTACGTGAGCGCACTAAAATGGCGATGCTTTGTTTTTCATGTTTCGCAATGATCTGCACAATAGTGTCTATCTGTGTTTCTGCCGCATCACTCTCATGCGTATACACTTTCATTGCTGTGTCTGCAGGATTGATTGACGCTGCACTTTCGGAAGGACTGTAGGTAATAGCCCCTTTATCGATATGATGCGCTTTGGGAAACACTTCAGAAAAAAGCACATTAAAATAATTGATCAGTAAAGCACTGGAACGAAAATTTTGTGTGAGCGCCATAAAGCTGAGGGGAAAGCCGGCAAGCCCTTCTGCTTTCACTTTTAAAAAGAGTCCGACTTCTGCTTGACGAAAGCTGTAGATCGATTGCATCGGGTCGCCTACTAAAAAAAGGCTATGCGGCACACTTGGGTCCCAGTCTTTCACAAGGGCTGATAAAAGTTCATATTGGGATAGCGAAGTGTCTTGAAATTCATCGACCAAAATATGGCGGATATCATGATAAAACTGATACGATTCATTCGACTGTAAAATGCTTAAGGCCGCGCGTGCATTGTAAGAAAAATCCACTCCCCCATGCAGCGCAAAATTTTGATAAAGCTCTGTGATAAGCCAGTACAACACTTCGAGCAGCGCATCCAACACTTCCCATTGATATTCGCTATATTGCGGCGCAGGTAAATAGGGTAAATCTTGTAGGGCTTGTAATAAAATAGGATCTCCTGCCACTTTTTCATACAACTCCATCACTTCGTTTTTATGAGCTTTCAGCAGCTCACTGCTTTTAGGCGGCAGCCGCTTTCGCAGCTCCCCTTTGCTATCGATAAATAACGCATAGGTTCCGTCATTCCCGCGTAGGCGGGAATCCAGGGGCCCACTGGACCCCAGCTTTCGCTGGGGTGACGATAAGAAAATGGGGTC
>JBILMY010000114.1:0-4225 GCA_044375265.1 Gammaproteobacteria bacterium
AATTGACGCGTTATAAGGTGCCCAAAAGCGTTGTCTTTAAAGATGAACTACCTAAATCAAACGTGGGAAAAATTTTACATCGCATGTTGAGAGAAGAAAAGTAAATTGATTTTATTTTATGCAAGTAGATTTTTATAATTTTATACTTGCGGCGTCATTCCCGAGAAAGCGGGAATCCATAATACGCTGCAAGGCTTTATGTACCCCCGCCTGCGCGGGGGTGACGTATTCTATATGACTTCACTAGAAATGCCTGAACGTCGTTATTTAAACACATTGAATGTGCCGCTGCGTTGGATGGATATCGATCTCTATGGACATTTGGGGAATGCGCAATATTATAATTTCATGACTGATTTACGCGTCGATTTTTTTGGTGGTAAATCCTTTATGGCAGATGTTCGAGAACATCAATTTGTCGTGAAAGAATCGCGCTGCATGTATGAAAAACCTTCTTATTATCCTGGTACCATGCTCATTCATCAATATTGTGATTATGTCAAAAATTCCAGCTGTGGATTCTCTTATGATTTTTTTATGGAAGCTGAACCCACTGTATTGCATGCAACTGGGAGTGTGATCATGGTCTATTTTGATGTGAAATTAAAATCAGCCGTCCGTATCCCAGAAGAAATCAGGGCTCATTTATTGGGTGAACTTTCATGATTAAAAAAGAAAAAAGACATCGCTTACGCCGAAAAGGGATTTATTTACTCCCGAACTTATGCACAACGATTGCCTTATTTTTTGGTTTTTATGCCGCAGTAGGCGGCACACAAGGTCATTTTGTATCTGCGGCTATCGCAATATTTATTGCCATGATTTTTGATGGATTAGATGGTCGTATTGCACGCATGACCAATACCACGAGTGCTTTTGGCGCAGAGTATGATAGCTTATCTGACATGGTGACTTTTGGTATTGCGCCTGCACTTTTGGCGTACGATTTTGTATTATTTCATTTAGGCAAAGCAGGCTGGCTTATCGCTTTTTTATATGCTTCTGCTACCGCCCTTCGTTTGGCACGGTTTAATACCCAGCTTGGCACGGCATCCAAACGCTATTTTCAAGGCTTACCTTGTCCTTCCGCAGCCGCAGCTGTGGCAAGTTTCATTTGGTTACTACACCGTCCCGTGTTACCTTTTTTATCAGTCAATACCAGTATTCCCGTATTATCTACTATCATGGCAGTATTGGTGACGGGCGTTGCACTTTTAATGGTCAGCAATATGCCTTATTATAGTTTTAAAGAAATCAATGTAAAGGGAAAATTTCCTTTTATCATTATTGTTGTCTGCATCCTGCTCATGATTGCACTGGCGTATGATCCTTCTTTGGTATTATTTTTAGCGTTTTTTGCCTATGTGATTTCTGGGTTCATCGTTTTCTTTTTTACTCTCAAAAAACAAAAAAAATCCCCGTTTCGTTTATCGAGTTATCGTAAGCCTCATTAACCCTTGATACACCTCTCTTACATAAGAGGGGAAATCGGCGTAGCCGATGGGGAGATTTATAAAGCGATGTTTCAATAAATCCCCCAGTCGACTTGCGTCGACAGCCCCCTTGTTAAGGGGGCAGAAAAAACGGTTAATCTTCTTCTTCGTCTTTGGGTAAATATTTTTTAAGCTTGGCGGCATTTTCTGCAGAGAAGGCAAAATCTTCTTCTGCTTCCACAGTGTCTTCTTCCCCATCGTCATCTCTGGGTAAGAAGCGTAAAATATCGGCATCGGAATGCTGGGCTGTCCCCGCATGAAATAAGCGATAATAAATTTCTTGTACGCCTAAAATACCGGCGACATCACTGCGAAGGCCACTGCATTCAATGCCATACATTGATAACAATTGTTCATAGAGAGAAATGAGCCAGGGGAGTCCTACGACGGTGACTTTTTTCATGTCAGGTAACATTTTTTGTATACCCAAAATTTCTTGGTGCATGAGAAGGCCAGAGAGATAAGAGCCGATTTCATGACGGTGTAATTTTTTTTGCGAAGCCTTGATGCGGATATTAAAAAACTCATGTAAAAATAAACTGGGATCTTGTTCAATACCTTCTTTAAAGCCTTCATAGGAATAAGCTTGCTGTTCTATAAAAGGCGCAAGACTGCTATGGTAAGAGAGAACAGAAAAAATTTCACCTGTCATGAAGGTATGAATGTCTACAATTTTATCATTCACTACTTTAACCCATTTTGTTTGAAGTCCAGGCAAGCAAAAATAACGCACTTTTTCTACAGGCAGCGTACGAAGGGCACCGACTATTTGTATTTCTTCACCACGAATGACATCTAATAATCCGGTGTTATTATCAGTGATGCGAACGCCGGGGATTAAATAAATATCACGCTCAAATTGGTGGTTGGCAACTTTTTCAACAGATGCAGTAAGTTCTTCTATGCCAACAGGCCCTTCGAGGTGAGTAATTTCTTGCCAGCCTTGACGGCTGCCAATGGCGCCAAAAAGAAAAATAGGCGTATAACGATATTTATTGAGCCATTTCCCCAAAAGACGCTTTAAGACAGCGGCGAAAGATTCTTCTCGAATTCGAAGTACGCCTTGACGGGCTTTAATGCGATGTAACACAAGGCCTTCACCGCTGACAATATAAGCTCTAAAATTATTAGAACCCCAATCAATGGCAATAAAAGCAGCTTGATGTTTTTGAGAATAACTCATGGATTGATTTCCTTATATATTATAATAAACAGAATGAGAGTAATATCGTATTGTAAAACACTTAGGTACTTAAGACCAATTTTAATTTTTTTAATGCCTGCTCTTCAATTTGACGAATACGTTCTTTAGAAACGCCGTATTCTGTTGAGAGATCGTCAAGGGTTGATTTTTGATCTGAGAGCCAGCGTTTGGATAAAATGGCTTGAGTGCGCGCGTCAAGGGTTGACAGTGCTTTTTTTAATTGAAGCAGTAAGTGGCCTTGCTCACGCTTGGTGATAATATGTTCAGGTGCATAACGGGTGTCAGCAATCGTTAATACAGGGGTTACACTATTTTCGTCTGCTTCTTCCATTGGATCAAAAGAGGTATCGGGCTGACTTAAACGTGCTTCCATGTCGCGTACTTCTTCGGGTTTCACATTTAAATCTTTGGCAACCGTTTCCACTTCTTGATGATTGAGCCAGCCGAGTTTCGTTTTCATTTTGCGAAGATTAAAAAATAATTTGCGTTGCGCTTTGGTCGTCGCAATTTTAACGATGCGCCAATTTTTTACAATGTATTCATGAATGGCAGATTTAATCCAATACACTGCAAACGTCACGAGGCGTACCCCCATTTTAGGTTCAAAGCGTTTGACCGCTTTCATCAGGCCAATATTGCCTTCTTGAATCAAATCAGCGAGTTGAAGTCCATAGCCTTTATAATCGCGGGCAATTTTCGCCACAAAACGTAAGTGCGACAAAACCAATTTTTTTGCCGCTTCCAAATCTTGGGTTTTAGCGTAGTGTTTTGTTAAGGCCACTTCTTCTTCTTGTGTGAGCAAGGGAATTTGATTGATGGCAGCAAGATAAGCTTCTAAACTGCTGGATGCGCTTGGTGAAGGCAGCGATAAATTGTGTGGTAAAGCGGATAATTGATGCATTATTATAGTCCCATAAAGTTAGGGAGATTATAAAGAATTTGAGGGTTTTTGTCAAAAATTGTATTTTTTAAAAAAATGACGTAAAATGAGCGCGCATTTTGGGATGCATTAAATTTATACTTTTTGATGGGGTGTTTTGATGAAGAAAGTTATTCTTGGGCTGAGTCTTTTTTTGGGTGCTCAATTTTGTTTTGCTACATCCTTACCAAGCGACCCTTCACAAATTTGGGACTTTACGACTCAACTTTACCAATATAATAATCTCTATGAAAATCAATTCTGGGTTCAAGGATGTGCCCAATCTAATACTTTTGCAAAAACCTGCGCTAAGCAATTAGAGTATCGGCAAGCACAAGAGCTTTTTGATAACTTGAATAGTGATGAGAACAACAACTTAATCAATGGTATTTTTGCAGGATTTAATTCGCATTCTACAGGTGCAGCTATAGCGGCGTCAATGAATTATTTAGGCGTTCAAATGACTGCGAAGTATGCATTTATCAATGCTAACACTAGTATTAATAACGTAGCTCAAGGTTATGAAACTGTTACCTTATCTTACTTCAATGGCTCTGAGTGGGTTGAGCAGAGTTTTAAGTCTACAAGAACTTATAGTTACCAAGGAGC
>JBILMY010000113.1:0-4225 GCA_044375265.1 Gammaproteobacteria bacterium
TAAAAAAATCACTCTTACTATGGAGTAGGATTTCTCCACTACTGTCTAACTCAAAACTTTGCATTGCCTCTATAGCATTACCCGCAATTTCAATCTGCATGTCATTGGAACGAATAGAAAGATTTTTAATATTTTTTTGTATGCTTTGTGCGCTTAAAAAATACGAGCCAGCACGCGTCTGTATCTCGCTGGATCCAATCACCATATTGCCTTGTAATTGATAGGTATGCGTAGGCGCCATAATGTTGAGTGTTTCCAGTTGAAGCTGCAGCGTACCTGCGCTGTGAAGTGAACTCTCACGGCCGAGTACCAATTGATGCTCACCACTGTCTAAACTCATACTGTTGGCTGTATCATCCATGTGAAGGCGCTGGCCTTGTGGACTTTGCAAAATGTGACTGCCTGGATTTTGTCTCGTGACAAGGCCATTGTTCGGCAATGCCCCTGTGATAATGGGATAATAGAAAGATTCGGATAAAAAGCCGACAATCACCTCCACCCCCTCTTGGAAGGGAAAATGAAAGCCGCCTGTTGGGCCTGAGGTGAGCGTTGCAGCGTCTACCGGTAGCGGAAAAGGTGTTTGTAATTCATCGCAGTTTAAAATAATGCGGTAGCGTCCCTCAGTATCTAAAATGTTTCCACCCTCAAAGGCAATAATTTTTGCCGTTAAAAACCCAATGGCTTTATTGCGCCATAAGGGATAGGCATAATAATCTTTATCTGCCGGCTTCACCTCCCACCACGCTTCAAAGCCTTTGATACCTTTTTCATAAGAAAAGCGCATCCCAATCACGCGATAGCCCGCTTCCACAAGCCCAATAAAAGGCAGCGCATTCATGATGCCGATGATACTGCCAATGCCTAAAGTAGGGTCAGGAAGACACAGCGCTAAAAACATCCTGGTTGAATCAAGAGCAGTTTGATGAATGTTTGCAAGTGTTTGTCGATAATTATCTGAGTATGTGCCTAAGCCAAAATGTTTAATTTTACCAATGCTTTTGTATTTGGTTTGATTGTGCGTCTCAATTTTTTTATCGTCACTCGGGATGTTTCTGTCATAATCGGTGAAAATAAAACCTTCACTTTTAGCAAACATGTCATACTGAAATTGCTCCATCGAAGGCACAATGGAGCCTGCCGTTTTAAGCGCGCCTTTGGGGTCATAATTGTACGTGGCGCGGCCCGTGACAGGAATCTTCGCAGCTTCATCGACCATATGTAAAGTATTATCTTTATCAATAAAAAACAAATAGCCGTGGTGATTACACAGCTTTTGTAAATACACAAAATCCGTCTCAATGTATTGAAAGAAAAGCTCAAGGCTGTCAGGAATACGATTGATATTAAGGACTAATGTTAATCCTAGCGGCGAGACTAATTTTTTGATAAGCGCAATGATATTGTTTTCAGGATGTACGCGCGTTTGTTTTTTCTGATTGATTTTTTCAAAGGCGGAAGTAATCGTGAATTCATAGACATAGCCTTCCACCCGTTTGCCCATGGAAGTCATGTGCGTGACAATACCTGTGTAGACATTTTCCAAGTGATGCAAAAACACGGCCTTTTGTAAGCCAATGGGGCTGTTATCTATGGATGATTCAGACACCACTAACGCTTTATGCGAAAAGCTTTCATTCAGCCGCATTGCGCTTGTTTCAAGCTTTAACACTTCTGTTGTATATTTTTGATCTGCCGTTTCAATCACGCACCACAGCTTTCGCATTACGCACCTGTATTTACAAAATAAAATACAGTATAATTAACAAATGAATTTAAGTCAAGAGGTGCTAGTATTGTCCACCTTATTTTTCTGATAAGATATAATTATGACCGAAAAAGAACTGATTAAAAAATATTTTCATTTCCCGCTGCATTCAAAAAATGTCGCGCTAGGCATCGGCGATGATGCTGCTATTCTCACAGTACCTGAAGGTTATTCCCTTGCGCTCAGCGTCGATACGCTTAATGAAGACATTCACTTTTTAAAAAATACCGATCCCCATAATTTAGCGTATAAAGCCGTTGCCGTAAATGTCAGCGATTTAGCTGCGATGGGTGCAAAGCCTTTATCTATTCTTTTATCGCTTTCATTGCCACACATCGATGAAACTTGGCTTGCTACATTTAGCAAGGGACTGCAAGAAGCCTTGGAAACTTATGAAATTTCTCTCATCGGCGGCGATCTTAATAAAGGCCCTTTAAGTATTACCATTGAAGCCCAGGGCTTTATCAAACCTGAACAAGCTTTTTTACGCAGCAATGCAAAGGTGGGTGATCTCATTGTGGTATCAAATACGCTCGGCGGCGCGCGTGTCGCCTTAGCAGCGTTGCAGGGGAAAATAACTTTATCTGAAACAGCATTACATTGTGTCAGAGACTTTTTAGAAAAACCGCAGCCGCCTGTCGCCTTAAGTCAAAGCTTACTAGGCAAGGTGCATTGCGCCCTCGATCTCTCTGATGGCTTGCATCATGATTTATCGCGTATCTGTGAAGCCAGTCACGTGGGCGCAAAAATTAATGTAGAAGCTTTACCCATCCCCATTTTAGTACAAGAAATATTAGGCAATGAAAAAGCCATTGATTATGCCATTAGCGGCGGCGATGATTATCAACTCTGTTTTACGATTAATAAAAAGCACCAGGACTTTTTACAAGCACTTTCTAAAGAATACCGATTATCTATTCTGGGTGAAATTATCGAAGGCAACGGTATTCAGTATTATCAACAAGAAAAACGTGTCGAAAAAAACAGCCAAGGCTTTGAGCATTTTAATTGATAGGCACTCCTCTTAATAAGAGGGGAAATCAGCGCAGCCGATGGGGGAGATTTATAAAACAGTGATATCTATTAAATCCCCCAGTCGACTCCGTCGACAGCCCCCTTATTAAGGGGGCTATTTTAAACATAATTTGTGCTATAATTTGCGCCGCCCGCCGAGATGGTGAAATTGGTAGACACGCAAGTTTCAGGTACTTGTGGACGCAAGTCTGTGGAGGTTCGAGTCCTCTTCTCGGCACCAATGATTTTTAGGAGTTCCATCATGAAAAAATTGCTGCGCCGTGCTTTACTTTCCCTGGGACTACTCCCTACCGCCTTATTCGCCGATACGCTGACGCCAACCGATCCCAAACCCTATAAAGGACAAGTGTTCGTCACAGGATCTTATGGAACCTTTGGCAACAGTTATTCAGAAGCCGATTTACTCTACCCCCTTTGGCAGCGTATAGACAGAGCCTTCTTGGGGGATATCCGTTTTGTGAAAGGCGAAAATCAAAGCCGTGAGTGGAACCTCGGGCTTGCTTATCGCTGGCTTTCGCCTTCAGGCAAACACTTATTCGGTGTGTATGAATTTTATGATATTAAAAACAGTGATTTAGGCAATACCTTTGAGCAACTGACCTTAGGGGGCGAATTTAAAACGGAAAATTGGACTGCGCGCGGCAACTATTATTTGCCCACCAGTACCACCGAATACCGCGATACGAGCACCAATGCTTTTCAATTAAGACCCATCGGCTCGGGCTCACCCTATCAAAATCTCTATGTCAGCTATGGCTATGAGCGCGCCGTGGGCGGCTTTGATATAGAGGCCGGCCGCACAGTGCCACAAGTGCCCGGGCTCACAGGATACGCCGGCTATTTTTATTTTAGCAACAGCAATTTATCAGAAGATATTACAGGCCCCCGCTTTCGCGCAGAATATCAATTAGGCGCCTTGAACCTTCCGCAAAAATGGCTGAAAAATTTACAGCTTGAAGCGGCTTGGCAAAATGATGCCGTCCGCGGTACCATTTTTAATCTCGGCATGAAACTCACGATACCGCTCAGCCGCACCATTGCAACGCCTACAGGCTTGAATGCGCGGATGATGGACTATATCCGCCGCGATACCAATGTAGTGACAGTCACCAGCGATAATAATTTTGACCTTTATCGCGACAGCCAAGGCAGAGCGCCGAGCGTTGCCGTCGTCGATTCTGCATCTGGCATTAACAACGCGGCTGCAGATAATGTGGGTATTATTGTGGTACAAAACGATATTGATGTCACTGCGCCCGTCACTTTAGGCGATGATACGACTTTAACGGGTGGTCAATTTGAATACGCGCCCGGACTCTTTTTTAATCTCTCCGGCAATGCGACTCCTGCAACCCTCACCAATACGATAGAAGATACTGACTTAATTATCGTGGGTCAAAATAATACGATTCAAGATCTCAATCT
>JBILMY010000115.1:0-4221 GCA_044375265.1 Gammaproteobacteria bacterium
TTTTTATAATAAGCGGCCAATTTTTCCACAATAGGCTCAATATAAAAAAGGCCTACAAAGTGATTGGGGAGATTTTCTTTAAATCGAGATAATTGTCCCTCTAACCCTAAAATAATTTCATTTTCTTCTGATTGATTAAGAGACAAGTTTTTCCCTTTTTTTCTATCAAGCAATTCATCATATAAAAAAACCCAATCTTCGCCAGAATTAGAGAGCAGTACATTTTTTAAATCAATTATTCTTTTTTCATCTTTTTGAGAAATGGCTATTTGTAAGGCGCGCTTAAATTTACTATGTATTTCTCTAGGCTTAAAGTTCTCAACAACCGTGTCTATGAAAACATGTGCAGCCTTTCCCCCTAAATAAGGTTTTTTTGTTTTTAAAGTATGGCAATAAAAATCCCAAATGATGCCTGCATAATGAATTTTCAATAAAGGGTTTTTAACGGTATCCATACGTTGGATCCAATAATTAATCATAGGTTCTGTAATTTTATCTCGATGTGAAGCAATGGTCCACGTTGCATTATCGGGATTTTTCCAGACAAGAATAGGGCCATAATAAGTATCCCATTTTTGTTGTGAACTCCAATTTTTCCAATCATAATCTTCCATAAAGCCAAAAGCGGTGAACTCAAAATTAAAAATTTCTAATTCTTCAGGTAATAAAGCTTTCTGATCAATTTCACTTAGTTTCGCCCATATATCAGCCTCTGATAAAAAATTATCAGGCATATCTATCGAATCTAAAAAGTTTTTCATCAAACTCATTGCAGTGCCTCAAGAATATTTGCAGTTAAAATTTTAGGTAATTAGGGCGTTTCGTAACCAAAGAACGATTTAAGAAAAAGTTTAAAAATATTTTCATTTCGGTGATTAAAACGATATTCTACCTCTTTTAGGTACAAAGGGAAATAGTATTTAGAAATACCGCGATAATGATAGAGAATATGCTTAGCATAACTCCAAAATCCTTCAATGCCATTGATATGATTTTTAGTACGTTTATCCACAAAAGATTTACTGTGGTTAACGATATGATGTTTGCCGTACCGTTTTAAAGATTGATAGCCTCTAAAAGCATCTGTATAGTAAACAGAACCCTTTCGGGTATGCTCTGAAATATGGCTCATTAAAGTCTGCGCATCAACACTTTCTACAACTTTCGTATATACGCGCCCATCCCTTTCTAATAGGCCGAAAACCACGCTTTTACCCGAAGCACCCCTTCCTCTTTTACCTTTCCTTTTTCCGCCAAAATAAGATTCGTCAAGCTCAATTTCGCCTGATAATTTAGTGCCTTCTAATTCTGCTACATGATACAACATCATTCTTGTTTTTTGATAAATCCGAGAGACTACTTTAGCATCCACATCTAAATCCTTTGCTAACCTGTAGGCTGGTTGTAACTGATAAAATCCCTTCAGTATTTCTATTTCAATTTTTAGCTTTTTAAGGCTCTTTTGGGCACCACATTTTTGACATTTTACATATCCACGCCCTGTCCTACAGACTTTAAATGAACCGCAAAATATGCACTTCCGACCCCTCAAAAAGTTGGCCGCACAACTGAAAACTCGATTTGATAAGGTAACCATCTATATATCCTAGCATAGCTTGGTTACGAAACGCCCTAATTACCAAATATTATGTCTTTATTTAAAATTTTTCTGTTATTCATTATAAAAAATTCCTAAAAAATTAAATTTGAGGGTCGTCGCTAGAATCCAATGGAATATCTGAAAACTTAGATTTATCATAGAGACCAAATTTTTGCAGTCCTCTAATTTTTCCAATGATCCATTTTTTATAAACGTTTTCCATAATAGCTGGAGATGGATACCTCATATAAGAGTGGGTGGCAGTAGTAGCTTTTTGGGCGCTTAACCTTTCAGAGGGGTCCATATCATTTGCTGAAAATTTTTGTGGTGCTCTTATAATCATTGTGGAATTAAGGATAGGAAAACAAATAGAATTGGCATGGAAAGCAAAATCCACCAACCTAAAGAATAAGTAATTTTAGATATTTTTAAAATATTTTTATCTTCAAAATTTTTTTTAAAAAATAAATAAGCAGTATATCCGGAAATAATCATCAAAATATTTAAGAAAAATATAACTATAGGAATTGAAACTGAGGGGCCTAAAGCCGACTCGTTTTTTTCAGTCCAATAATGTAAAAGAGATAAAAATAAAGTTATAGAAAAAATATCAATCCCAATAAAAAAAATTTTAAAAAAACAACTAAGGTTTTTTTTATTTCCATTCATAAAATATTCCTAAATAACTATTCTTGTCAGCCATCATCTGATTCAAGCGAGATATCGGAAAATTGATTTTTCTCATACAGTCCAAAACTATTTAACCCTCTGTTTTTAGCGACAATGTATTTTTTATAGGCGTATTTCATTATGTCTTTGGAAGGATATTGCATATAAGAATGACTTTTATCCATATCATATCCATGTGTATGGTTTGTTAGATTTGCTCTACTTAATTTCTTTTTTTCAAAAAGTGCTTTTGTGAAATTATCACCTAAATCTGGCCCAAAACATCCTAAGGCAGTTTTTGTATTTTGTTTAACCCTTTCCTTTATTTGAGATTTCGCTTTATCATCAAAAGGATCTAAAGCGACACCTTCTAAAATTTCTTGCATATAAGCGTCCCCTGTGTTAATTCCATAATAAGCGTATTTTAGCACTTTATCATTATTGGTATAAAGCACCGTAATTTTTGCTACTGCATCGGCCGCATTGGGGAAAAAGCACTGCGGATCATTGGGTGGAATTTTTGAAGGATCTTGAGTAAAGGCTGTATCAGGCACAGCGGCATCCCAAGAAAAGAAATTACTGATTTTGTTTTGATAGGAAGATTCTTTGCCTAATTCATTTAAGGCTCTTAAGGCAACTCGATTACCCATGGAGTGCGCAATGATACTGACATCAATTTCTTCTTTAATCAATTGTCGCAGCAATTTAGCAAGTTCTAGCCCTGCCACATCTGCTTTGGGTTCGGAGCCTAAATAATGCGGTAAACTCACATCTCCTGGCCAAAGTACATGAATGCAGCGCTGATATTTAGAGTAATCTGTGCCATCAAATTGATTGGTGGCGCGGTTTAAATTATCTTCCATTGCAATCATCCATTCATGTGCACCCGTGCCGTTAAGGCCAGTAGCGGGGGTTAAGCTTTCAGGAAAGACTATACCATTTTGAGAAAAACTCTGCAAAACAGGAAATTGCTTTTCTATCATTTCTTTTGTTCTTGCAATAGTTTGTGGCATCGTTAAGTATTGGATATCTAATGTATTAATTGCATTACCTTCATTATTAAAAGAGGGTTTGAGGGTAATATTTTCAATCTGCATAGCGGGTTGCCCAACACCCACATGAAAACCATGTATGAAAATAACAGCATTGCCACCGCGGTTTTTAAAGTAGGTAATTTCATTATCGATTAACTGCGTACGAAAATCTTTTGCATTGGGGTCAAGATTTACTGGGATGAGCTCATATAAATGTGATAGAGAAAGCACATAATCTCCGCCTTTAATGGGGGCTTTGCATAGGGCGTCGCCAGCATGCACAGGCGTTAATTGATTTTCATTTAAGGCAATAATATTGCTCGGAAAAGCGATGCACTGATTTTTAATGCTATAAATTTCAGACAGGATGCTAGAGGTAAAACTATCGGGTAATTTATCACCTAAATTGATGAGAGGGTATTCAAATTGTTTTAAATTTTGGTTTTTGTGATTTACTTCAACCACCCCGTCCGCCTTCGGCGTCCACCCCTCCTCTGGAGGGGAATTTTCACGGGAATCATACGGGCAGAGATTTTCAATCACATAAATCAGGGCATCAAAAGGGCGCTTTAAAACAGGGACAGTAGGAATTTTTATGGCAGGAATAGAAAGATTATCCGGCGAATTAAAAGAAAAACTGCCGGCATTAAAATTATAGCTTTGAAAATCATGGGTGATTTTATTCGCGACAATTTCGAGTAATCCATCCGAGGTCAATTTAATATGGGCGCCGCTTTGGGTTAAGGTAATGGATTTTGCGGCAGCAATGTTGATGGTATTTTCTGCCGTCATAAAAAAATCACTCTTACTATGGAGTAGGATTTCTCCACTACTGTCTAACTCAAAACTTTGCATTGCCTCTATAGCATTACCCGCAATTTCAATCTGCATGTCATTGGAACGAATAGAAAGATTTTT
>JBILMY010000004.1:0-14341 GCA_044375265.1 Gammaproteobacteria bacterium
TATGAATTTCATCGATAAATAAAATTACTTGACCTTCGAGTTTGGTAATTTCTTTTAACAGCGCTTTTAAACGCTCTTCAAATTCACCACGGAATTTTGCACCCGCAATGAGCGCGCCTAAATCGAGCGATAATAATTGTTTATTTTTAAGTCCATCCGGTACTTCGCCATTCACAATACGCTGCGCAAGGCCTTCGACGATCGCCGTTTTTCCGACACCGGGTTCACCAATTAACACAGGATTATTTTTAGTACGGCGTTGCAGCACTTGAATACAGCGACGAATTTCTTCATCGCGGCCGATCACCGGATCGAGTTTTCCAGACAACGCGCGATCGGTTAAATTCACGGTATATTTTTCAATGGCTTGGCGCTGACCTTCGGCTTCCGGATTATCTACTTTTTGGCCGCCACGTAAAGTATCAATGGCTTTTACGAGCGCCGTTTTATTCACCCCAGATTTTTTTAAAATATCTTTTAACGCATGGCGATCATCCATCGCAGCCAATAAAAATAATTCACTCGAAATAAATTCGTCGCCCTTATCTTGTGATAATTTATCCGTTAAATTCAAAAGCCTGCTTAAATCACTGGAGACTTGCACTTCGCCACTGGCTGTTTTAAGCGTAGGGAGATCATCGAGCGATTTATCAAGTAAATCACGTAAAGTATTTAGATCGCCGCCTGCATTTTTAATCACATAACTTGCAGTGCCTTTTTCTTGATCGAGCAAGGCTTGCAGTAAATGCTGGGGTTCAATTTGAGGATGATTTCTACCCACTGCCAGCGATTGCGCTTCGGATAAGGCTGTTTGAAAAGAACGGGTTAATTTTTCGATATTCATGGTAACCTCTTTAATTTAGCGTCATTCCCGCGAAGGCGGGAATCCAGGGGCCCATGGATCCCAGCGAAAGCTGGGATGACGAAGTAATTTATCTATTATATCGGGGTGAAGCTCAATTTTTCAAGTATTAAAGTTTGAATAAATAATTTAGCCTGTGGATAAACCGTGAACAACCGTCGAATAAAAAAGTGAAGGCCTTACCAAGGCTACACTTATCCACAGTAATCCACAAGGATTCAGAAGTTTTTCACAGATAACACCCTTGTTTAAGCTATTGAGGTGTAACTCATAAATAAGGTTATCCTCACAAAAAGCGCGCTATAGTAATTATTATAAAGGAATTAATTATTTACAATGAATTCTTGAGAGGTTACGAATAATCGGTAATTTATCAATAACGGGTGACACGGAAGCGGGGCCCCCGACGGCGGGGAGCAGTCGGGGTGCTGCAGTGGCAGGACCCGTATACAATACCTTATTTAAAATTCAAAATAACCTACTACTTAAACCATTTATTTCCTTTACTTAAAAGCTAAAATCCGCTAAAATCCAAGGCCTATGGCAACTTACTTTATCTCTGATTTACATTTACAAGAATCCCATCCTGATATTATGGCGCATTTTGTGCGCTTTTGTGAAACGGATGCCTTAACTGCTGATACCGTCTATATTTTAGGCGATCTCTTTGAATATTTTATTGGAGACGATGATAAAAGGGAACTCCTTAAAACGGTGGAATCTACTTTGCAGTGCTTAAGTCAAAAAGTGCCTGTTTATTTTATTGCAGGCAATCGCGACTTTTTACTCGGTAAAAAATTTGCAAAAAGAGCAGGGCTCACACTACTGACTGAGCCAGCACGTATCGATCTCTATGGCACACCTTTTATTGTATTGCATGGCGATTTACTCTGCAGCGATGATAAAGAATACCAAGCCTTTCGACAAAAAGTCAGACGCCCTTGGTTTCAAAAATTATATTTGATGCTGCCCTTATTCCTACGTCAAAAAATTGCTGATAAAGCGCGGCAAAAAAGCGCGGAGCATATTCAAAATACCGAAATAAAAATTCAAGATGTGAATCAAGATACGGTAAAAAATATGCTTCAACAACATCAAGTATTCCACATGATTCATGGCCATACGCATCAAGCGGCGATTCACAGTTTTATGCTGGAAAAAGGACGCGCAAAGCGGTTTGTCTTAGGTGATTGGACGGATAAAAAAGCCATGATTTTGAAATACGAACCCAATCATCAGTATGAATTATTTTCCTGGATATAAAGTATGTTATCGCTTTATCTACCCATTTTAATTTTTATTTTATTAGGGCTTGCTTTTGGCTGCGTCCCCCTTTTAATGGGAAAATTTTTCAGACCCAAAAATCCTTACGCTGCTAAAAATGCACCCTATGAGTGCGGTTTTGATCCTTTTGAAGAAGCCCGCTTACCTTTTGATGTGAAATTTTATTTAGTCGCCATCTTATTTATTTTATTTGATTTAGAAACCGCTTTTTTATTTCCTTGGGCAATTGTGATGCGACACCTGGGCATTCTCGGACTTATTTCAATGGGGATTTTTGTGGGTCTCTTACTCCTTGGTTTTATCTATGAATGGAAAAAAGGAGCCCTAGAATGGAATTAACGCTCAGAGAAGAAGTGTTGAAAGATTTTTCTGGTATCAGTACAGAAGATAAACAGTTACTTGATAATTTTTTTAAAGCACCTGCAGAAGAATCAGAAGGCTTTTTATTAACCTCACTCAATGCACTCTTTGGTTGGGCCAAAGGCAGCTCTATGTGGCCCATGACCTTCGGGCTTGCCTGCTGCGCAGTGGAAATGATGCACACGGCTGCGGCGCGTTACGATCTGGATCGTTTTGGTATTATGTTTCGCCCAAGCCCCCGTCAATCGGATGTGATGATCGTTGCAGGAACCTTGTGCAATAAAATGGCGCCGGCGCTTCGCAAAGTATATGACCAAATGCCAGAACCCCGTTTTGTCTTATCAATGGGTTCTTGCGCCAATGGTGGCGGTTATTATCATTATTCTTATTCCGTGGTGCGTGGCTGCGATCGCATTGTGCCCGTAGATGTTTACGTGCCTGGTTGCCCGCCCACAGCAGAAGCGCTGATGTATGGCATCTTGCAACTACAACGCAAAATTCAGAAAACGAAAACGTTTTCTCGGAGGAAACAATAACAACTTTGTTCCGTCATTCCCGCCTGCGCGGGGGTGACGCCACAAGTAGTAAGTGATCAATTATGACTGATACGATTGAAAAAACGCTAACGCCACTGGAAGCTTTACAAACCAAACTCAGCGAAGTATTGGCGGGAAACATTCGCACGGTGCTCAATGCCTTCCATGAAATCACGGTAGAAATTGATGCTGAAAAATTATTGACCGTAATGGAAATTTTAAAGACGCATCCTGATTTTTTGTGCGAAGAACTGATGGATGTTTGCGGCGTGGATTATCTGCATTACGGCCAAAGTGAATGGGAAACCATAAGCGCAACAGCCACAGGCTTTGATCGCGCCATTGAGTTAGAGGGCATTGTCGAAACGTTAACGTGCCATGACAGACGCTTTGCCGTTGTTTATCAACTTTTATCACTCACGCATAACCACCGCATTCGTGTGAAAGCCTTTTGCGCTTCTTCTGAAAAACCCAGTATTCATTCTGTGACGTCACTGTGGCAGTCCGCCAATTGGCCTGAGCGCGAAGCCTTTGATATGTTCGGCATTGTTTTTGAAGGGCATCCAGATTTACGCCGTATTTTAACAGACTATGGTTTTGTGGGTTATCCTTTTAGAAAGGATTTTCCAGTCAGTGGTCACGTTGAAGTACGTTATGATGCAAAATCCAGCCGCGTGATTTATGAACCGCTCGATTTAGCGCCACGTCCTTTTGTGCCAAAAACGATTCGGCGCTAGTTTTTATTTAACACACAAAATTTTTTAAAAATATAATATAAAAAACAAGAGATAATGCATAAAGAAAAAGGGCATAAATCTTTAGCCGATTTCATTGAAAGCTTTCAAGAAAAACTCAAAAAATTTATTTTAAAAAAATCTGAAGCCCGACTATTTCTAGAAGTAGTATGGGCACAGAGCCATGGGAAAATACAGGGGACTATAGAAAAAATAAATACTTTTCAAGAATTTTCTGTTATTTCTGCCGTTAATAATTCAGGGAAACGCGTTTTAATTTTTTTAACGGGCTATACTTTTGGTCTGGGAGATAGGGGTGAGACAGAAGTGGGATTTATAGCGAAAAAAAAAGATTCTCTAGATTGGGAAATTGACTTAGAACCCATAGCGCTGCAAATAAAATATCAAACCAATACATCTTTCTTAAAGTTACCCATTAAAAATGATTATTTTGCTTTTGTTTCTTTCCCAGATAAAGAATACAGTATTAAAAAATATAGTGTTACAGACGTTTCTGTTTTTAAAAACCTGGGGACTTTACTGCTGAGCAATGAAAGTATTTTATATTCCAAACTCAATGACATTGATATTTTATTTATCATTTATAAAATCATCGACAGTATTAATAAATTGCATAAACAAAAAACACACCTTACAAATTTAAATCTTTACCACATGTTTTTTAAAAACGCTGACCTTGAGGTAGGTTTTTTAGATTTTTGGAAGGCAGAAAGAAAAAGTATACTTACCCTATATTGTTTACCCCACATGTATAGCTTATCCACTTTGTATAAAACAATGAATGAGATACCCAATCCAGATAAATTTCTAGAGCAATCCTATGTTTTTTCTCTTGGGCTTGTTTTTATTCAATTATTTTTTTACAAAATCAAGTCTATTAGAGAATTGTTCGATAATTGGCTTATGATTTTTTATACGGAGTCAGATGAGGAAGAACAAGCTAAGTTATATTTGGAAATGATTGAAAATATTAAAATTTTTTTAAAACAATATAGCAGGCTTCCTAATTATGAAAATGCAGATTTAATTGCTATTTTTCTGTCGATGATTTCGTCAGAAGGACGCAATACTTGCTTAGATAAAATTCAAGATGATTTGTTCAGGGCTTATGAAAGACGGGAAACTGTTCATACACACAGTTCGGCCTTTAGTGAATTCCGGAAAGGAAAATTAAGTTTTACAGAGAATGTTATTTCTCTATCTTTTCATCATTAATAAAGAATTAAGATAATTTTCCCAGTGGCTACGGGTAATTTCAGTTATTTTTTGTCTTGTTGCTCCATCAATAAGTTGCGCTCTCGCATAAGCTCTAATTTCAACTCGAAATAGGAAGCGATAATGGCTCTAGCTCAATTCGGAACGCAGTGCGTTCCGAATTGAAAAACATTGATAAAATGTCCGCATATAACGCAAATTTCTAATGTCAAAGCCTTTGCCAAACTCTTTTGTTAACGTTAGGGACAATTGCTGAAGTTGTTCTTTGCCATATTCGGCGCGGCTTTCGCCTTTTACATTCAGTTGTGAGTCGAGAGTTTTTTCATAAATAATAAAAAGTTCTCATAAAAAAACCTGAAAAATTTTACCTATACTTTTTTTATAGGGTTAAAACCTCGAACTTTTTTACGCTGTTAAAACTTTTATTCCCATGTTTTACTCTTAATGCCAAGATATAGCTCAACGCTATTCGTTGTCTATTAAAAAGGGGGAAAACATGTTAATGAGTTCAGGTGGAATTGGTGAAAAAGTTTATTTGGGTGAAGATATCTGTGTCATGGTTGAATCTATAGACATAAAAGAAAGGTATGTTTCTCTGGAGATTAAGGCAAAATGTCATATCTATCCTATTTGCAATGAATCTGATTATCCTATAGAAATGCTGGACACATCCTGCATTAAAGATCAGCGGCGAAAATCAGGCTCACGAATAATAACACTCAACGCATATGTCACCGATCCTATATTTATTGGCGATGATATCACCGTAAAATTGATTGACATTAGAGGCATTAAGGTTATATTGGGATTTATCGCTTCACCGGATATTGTTTTTTATCGAGAGCAATTATTTCAAGAAATTCAAAATAACAAATTTTTTTTATCGCAGGAGTGTCCCTTCTAAAAATTTCTTGCTTGTGCTAGAATTCTGGTAAATTTTTTCTCCGTGCCAAAGGCGCGGGCGCTATGCCAAAAGGGAAAGATTGAAAACCGTAGGTTTTCAAGTGTAAAATGCTATAACGCCTATTTTCGAGGGGAGAATAATGACGTTAGTTCGTGAAAAAGATCAGGGACTTCAATGGAAAGCGGTTGAACCGCCGGTCGAATTGTCTTGGATCGAGGCAAGGAAGTCTTTTTCTCTCGCTGCTCCGCAAGTTACAGAAATCATTGATAAAATTGCACCAGATAATAGTTTTAAGCTCATTCGTATGCGTTATCCTTATGGCGCTTGTCTTTATGAAGCAGGGCAATTTTTTGTATCTACAGGAAATGGAAAAATTCTGCCGCTCAGCGATCCCGCCGTACCTGCCTTTGTTAAAAATAATTTATCGTATAAACCCGTACCTTTGGGCTGTTTAACCCACGGCTCTTTTGAAGTCTTTAAAGAGTTTGAAGATCATATTTCTCCTATTGCTTACCGAAATAAAGGTCTTGTACTTGGTGTTTGGGAGGCATTTATGCCGCCTTCGCCGTTTACGGTGACGGCAGGGTCGCGCTCAATTTTTATGTTGCCTAAGTTATCCAATAGTATTGGCCACAGTAAACTTAAGAAATATGGCATAGGTGATACTATACCCATGGAACCTTCAGATCATTGGAATGTTTTTAAAAGTATTATCAACCACGAGAATTTTTCGGAAGAGTGGTATACCGAAATTATTTTCTTTACCAAAAAATGGAATGATGCCATATTTAATAATCCTAAGTGGAGCGAATTGCAACGAATTTTATTGTTAAAGCATTTGAAACATACTGAACCCTATCATTTAAGGGTAACGTATGATAGCATTTTAGACAATTTTTCACTGATTAGACGGAGTAAAAAATCTCTCAAAAAAAGTCCTCACATTATAGAGGCCTTTAAATATATTTTAGCTATTGCCAATGGCATTTTACCGGGCTTTAAAGTGCTCACAGAAGATCAATCTCCTTGTCCTTCAAAAGAACTCATCAATATTTATCTCAATGAGTATGGCCTTAAAACCTATATCCCTACCATGATGTATGCCGATTATTTTAATAAAGCAAATAATGAATTTATCTATTATCCCATGCGATCGCCTATGTCGCTCAATGCACTATCCATAACAAAAGCGCCTGTGAGTATTCGTTCAGATTTGCTAGAGTTAATAGAGTTAACCGATGATTTTATTAGAGAGCTGCAAAAAGGAAATTTAGGTGCAGGTACAGAAATAGTACTCAATTTATTTCATGAAGTAGAGTTTAATTTTTTTCATAATCAAGAGGATATTAACCTTGGTTTATATCCTTCTTCTGACATGCCCAGTGAAGATCCCAATTTATTATATGTGCCTTCACAGAACAAAATTTCAGCAGAGTTTTGCATGGCGGCAAGTGCTGTCAATGGATGTGTCAGGATATCGAAAAAATAAATGAAAGCTAACGCCCATATTGTTAATTCTCTTTTTTTAAAAAGGGAAAGTTTTTTTCAAAAAATCACTACACTTATACCAAAATTCGAGGGAAAATTTATTATTGTTACGCATTTATTAAATGACAGACCTGAATTTCTTGAAGCCATTAATCACATTGGAAAAATTGCTTTGGTTATTGCTATTCCTTATTCTATTCATTTGCCTACTTTAGCAGTACTGCAGAAAAAATTCCTTGTTATTACGCCTTCCTTAGATGAAATGCGAGATACGAATTTTTTAATGAATCATGTCTGTAAAGTGATTAAAAACAAAGAGCGCTTCATTATTTTAGAAATTGGGGGATATTTTGCATCTGCCGTTGAGTCATTGCGAAGTAAGTTTAAGAACCGATTTTTAGGGGTCGTAGAAAGCACGGAATCCGGACATAGGGAATATGAAAAACTTTCCTCATTACCTTGTAAAGTCATTTCAGTGTGCCGCGGAAGTCTTAAAAAAACAGAATATAGTTTGGTAGGGAATTCTTGCGTTTTTTCTGCAGAGAAAATAATTCGTGAAGCAGGATTGTTATTGCAAGGCAAAAAAACCTTGGTTATCGGATTTGGTAAAGTGGGACAAGGATTGGCGCGTTCTCTATTTCGTTCTAATTGCTATGTTTCTGTTTATGATAAAGATCCCATTTGTAGAGTGCTTGCTTACAGTGAGGGCTTTCAAATTCCTGAAAGAGAGGAAGCCATTAGGGAGGCGCAAATTATATTTGGTGCAACTGGAAATAAAGCATTAAATAAACAAGATGTTTCTTCTTTGAAAAATGGCTGCATATTGATTAGCACCAGCTCAAAAGATATAGAATTTGACATGAATTTTATTAAAGCACATTATCATGCAGATAAGTCCATGGAAAACATTACGCTTTATTCCAATGAAAAACAGATTTTTTATGTCTTTACTGAAGGACTCCCCATTAATTTTTTAGATGGTGCAGTTATGGGGCCTGTTCTTGCTTTGGTACAATCTGAAATAATTTTCGCAATCAAAATTTTATTAGATTTAGAGCATTCTAAAGAGAATAAAATTTTTGAAGCAAAAGAATCTGATCGACAACTCCTTGCAAGTTTATGGCTACAATTTTTCAATCAACAACAATCGGAGTATTTGTATGAATATTGTTAAAATTCCCTTTTTAAGCTGTTTCAGTGCGGCGCTTTTTTTTCTGTACAGTATTTTTCAAATGACGGTGTTTAATGCCAGCAGCGATCATTTGATACATTCTTTTGGGTTTTCTCAAATCATGTTAGGCAATGTATCTTCGCTGTATTTTTATTGTGCTGCACTTTCCTACATTCCTTATGGGCTTTTGCTTGATCATTATCCCACACGTTTTCCTGCGTTAATAGCCATTTTTCTTTGTACGCTTTCTGTGGCCTTGCTGGCTTTTCTGCCTTCACTGTTTACGATAAGCCTTTATCGTGCACTGTGCGGTTTTACCAACGCTTTAATATTTTTAGTCTGCATGCGTCAAGCTGTCGTGTGGTTTCCGAAAAAAACAAGTTTAATCATCAGTCTTATTATTACCATAGGAATGATAGGTGGACTGCTTCAATATCCTTTTTCTATAGTGATAGCCCATTTTAGCTGGCAAGTTGCATTGTTTGCAGATGCAAGCTTTGGTTTATTATTGTGTATTATAGGAATGATTTCTTTAAAAGATCCGCCTGCTTCTTTGACAATTTCAAGAGAAGCTTTGACGCTTAAAAAATTATTGCAGCATTTAAAGTCAGTATTCACGGTTAAAGAAAATTGGCTGGGCGGGTTTTTTACCGCTTGTTTAAATTTACCTGTCATGGTGCTGGCTGCCGCTTGGGGGAATCAATATATCATGGCCAATAAAAATGTGAGCGCCAGTGAAGCTTCTTTTGTTATCAGTATGATTTTCCTCGGTATGATTTTCGCCTCTCCCTTTTTTGGATGGTTCACTGATTTTATTCAGTCTCGGAAAAAAGCGATGCTACTCGGCACTTTAGGATCGCTGATAAGCATTTTTGTGATCATACTCTTTCATCCCAGCCAAATATTATGGCTTGCTGTTTTATTTTTTCTGCTGGGATTTTTTTGTACCGTGCAAATTGTCAGTTATACTATCGTGAATGAAATTAATGCGCCTTCTAAAGCGAGTACTGCCATGAGTTTTGTATCGATTTTAATCTTTGTTATTGGTGGCCTTGCCAATCTCATTTTCGCGAGCATTTCAGCTGCCTTCATGCATGCAGGGTACGCTATGACTTTTGCAACGCAAATGTCTATGCTATTTTTGCCCGCCGCTTTTTTCTTAGCGTTATTGTCCATTTTTTTTCTAAAAGAAACGTATGGCTATTCTCATGAATGAAGAAAAAATTATTGCGAAAACGTTGGCATTTGTTAAAGAAAAATTGCAACATGATACAACAGGGCATGATTTTGAACATATCTATCGTGTTTATAAACTTGCCAATTATATTGCAAAAAAAGAAAAAGCCAATCCGTTTATTGTTGCACTGACGGCGCTTTTGCATGATATTGCTGACTGGAAATTTAATGGTGGCGATGAAAAAGCAGGGGGGAAAGAAGCCCGAAAGTGGCTTGAGCAATTCGAGCTCTCTACTGAGATAATTGAAGAAGTCGTCAACATTATCGATACGCTTTCATTTAAAGGTGCCAAGGTGAAAGACAAAGTACACAGTTTGGAAGGAAAAATTGTACAAGATGCCGATAGATTAGATGCCATCGGCGCAATTGGCATTGCAAGAGCTTTTGCTTATGGAGGTTATAAGCATAGACCTCTTTTTGCACCCGATGAAAAAGTTATTTTACATGAATCTTTTGAAGCCTATCAAAAAGGTAATTCTTCCACATTACACCATTTTTATGAAAAACTTTTATTGCTCAAAGATCGCATGCATACTGAAACAGCCAAACAGCTTGCAGAAGAAAGACACGCTTTCTTAGAACTTTTTTTGAAAGAATTTTTAAAGGAATGGAGTTTTTCTGAATCGTAATACAGTTGAGTTTCTGTGAAAATTATAGGTGAATTTCAAAAGTAGAATACTTATTTTGTAATGACATCATTCAATAATATATTTGTCAAGCCATCTAAAATATTCCGGGTTTCTTGCCAATGTGGAATCACTTGCTTCATGAGCGCATAAAATTTTCGGCTATGGTTATGTTCGGCAATATGGCAAAGTTCATGCAAAATCACATAATCGATACATTCCGTTGAGGCTTTGATTAATAAAGGATTCAAAATAATACTCCCTGAAGCAGAGCAACTTCCCCATTGTTTGCGCATCTTTAATAAGCGTAAAGAGGGTTTTTTTGATATCCATAAGGCTTTAGGTAATAAAATTTCTAAGCGTCGCTCAAATACGGTGAGGGCTTTTTCGCGATACCATTGCTGTAATAATTGCTTTATTTTTTCAGGCTCTTTCTTTGTGACCGCGATTTCAATTTTACCCCGCAAGAGTTTCACAATTTCTTTGGAAGCAGTCATTACTTTGAGTTGATATCGTTTTCCTAAATAAAGATGACTTTCGCCACTGATATAGTGTCGTGGCGAAATGGTGGATAATTTTAATCGGCACGCTTGAAGCTTTTGATAGATCCAGCGGGTGCGCTTTTTCACGGCTGTTTTAACTTCTTCGTCAGATAATAAGGCATCTGCTTTGACGACGACTTCGGCGTGAGGAAATACTTGGATTAACACTTTTTTCTGATGGCGTGGGCTGTTGATACGCGAATAAGTGATGATCTCGTTCCCATAGCGAAATTTGAAAATAGCTTGTTTCATAGTCGATCTAATTGTACCCGTAACACTTGAATAAATTTTTCAGTGAGTGTTTTTGCCATGTCAAAATCAAAGTCTTTTTCTTGTCCGAGTTTGAAAAAAATCGGCAATAATTTTTTTCGTGTACTCGCCTCAATATTTTGAGCATTTAAAGAATTTTCGGCAATCACGGTTTTTATAACTTCATCAATATTAAAGCACAATTTTATCCAAGCTTCCTGCGTCTCATCTTCCATCCATTCAAATAAATCGGGAAGGGTTTGTTTGAAAATACCATAATACGCTTGGGCGCGATAATTGCCGTTAAAACAATCGGGAATATCCTCTACTCGTCGTGTATTCACCTGTTGTTCAAAATCTTCCATCATTCTATACGCTTTTAAAGGATGCTCAAATAAGCTTTTAGTTTCTTCCAACACTTTTCTAAGCATCGTAGAAAAAGAAGCATAGGCATAGGGATCATCCTGTAACGACTGCTCAATGGTTTTTGTCACGCGTGCCTCAATGATGGCAGTTTGATTGCGTGTTTTTTCCGCGTTCCATTCTTCGGGCTTTTGTTGCCCCATCTCACTGACGGCATAGCGCACCTCGGGCGAATGAACTTCTAATCCGATAATATGTTTATCGAGTAATTGCTCAATCCCCGTTTCATATTTTTTATACTCAATTTTTTCGCCTAAATCTTCTTGGACGCGTCTTTTTAAATTGCTCAATTCGCGGGCAGTTTCTTTGTATTTTTTGCGATCCATTTCGGTAAATAAAGTATCTTGATAAAAAGAAGCTGAGCGCAGTGCAACTGCCAAACAGGCGGAAAAATGAGAGAGTGCTTCATAAAAATCTTCGCGGCGTTTAAGATTTAAATCCACCCATTCGCCTTCAATTTCTTTCATGTCCGGTAATAACACTTGACGCAATTGTTCAAAATCGCCCGTACTTTTAATGTCTTTAAAAATTGCCCATAAGGCATCATAAAGCATCGGCAATCGTTTATATTCACTGCTGATGGAATGATACATGCCTTGAATATCTTCAATGGCATAACCACTTTGTGTTTTAGTGGCTAAATCTTGATAGGCGGCAATGGTGGTATCCAATTCTTTTAAAATACCGCGATAATCAATTAAAAACCCTTTGTCTTTTTCGTCATGTAATCGATTTACCCGGGCAATGGCTTGGATTAAGTCATGATTCTTTAAGGGCTTATCCATATAAAGCACTGTGTTTTTAGGCTCATCAAACCCTGTTAACAGTTTATCCACCACAATCAGCATTTTTAAGTCCG
Organism: Gammaproteobacteria bacterium; assembly: GCA_044375265.1. Classification (GTDB taxonomy): domain Bacteria; phylum Pseudomonadota; class Gammaproteobacteria; order JABDGN01; family JABDGN01; genus JBILMY01. The sequence goes on from JBILMY010000004.1 coordinate 12,511, forward strand.
GATCATTTTTAAACCGTGTGATCACATTTTTGGTATAGGTTTTTTCATCTTGCGTTCCGACATTGTCTTTCCACCACTTTGTAACCGCCGGCAGGGTAGATTCATCAACGCTGCTATTGCCTTCGCGCGTATCGGGTGGCGACATCACCAGCGCTGATTCAAATAACTCGGTTTCATCCAAATATTTTTTATATTTAATCGCCGCTACTTTGCTTTCACAGGCAAGTTGCGCTTTTAGCCCTGTATGGTTAAAATATTTAACAAAGTGATTAGCGATATCGAGCGCGATTAAATGAATGCGATCATCCGCATTATTGATAGCGCCTTTGGTGGCATATTTCTTTTTCAAATCGCTTTTTTGTTTTTCCGTTAAGCCTTCGGTAATGCGTTCAAACCATAAATCGATAGCGCGATCGTTGATATCTAATTCGGGTACGCGCTCTTCATATAACAGCGGTGTTACAGCGCCATCTTCTTCAGCGCGCTGCATGGTATAGGCATGAACAATAGGACCAAACTGTTCAGTGGTCTTATCGTTCTTCAAAAGCGGCGTTCCCGTGAAGGCGATAAAAGCGGCATGAGGTAGGGCGTTTCTCATGCGGGCATGATTCTCTCCGCCTTGGCTGCGATGGCCTTCGTCTACCAGCACAATCAGATTAGGGCTGGCGTTATGGCATTTGGGTAATTTAGTTGCCGTGTTAAATTTTTGAATGAGCGAAAAAATAAGTGGTTCTGTCCCTTCGCCGATTTGTTCTGCCAGTCGTTTGCCGGAAGTTGCCATGGCGGCCTCGCTATCTCGCTTGCTTTCAAGTTCGCCACTGGCGATAAAATTACCACTCAACTGTGTTTCTAAATCGGTGCGATCGGTAATGACGATGAGTCGGCATTCTTGCAGTGCGGGATGAACCAATAACACTTTCGATAAAAAAATCATGGTATACGATTTTCCCGAGCCCGTGGTATGCCAAATCACACCGCCTTGACGCGCCCCATTTTTATCAAAAGTCGTGAGCCGTTCAATTAAGCGTTGAATACCGAAAAATTGTGGATAGCGTGCCACAATTTTGCCATTTTTTTTGTCGAACAAAATAAAAAGTTTAGTGATTTCCAATAAACGCTTCTGCGTTAAAAGGCTGATGATGAGTTTATCTTGCCCTGCGACAGCCAGATCGCCTTGTGCAATCAAGTGACTATACCAGTCTTTAATGGCAGGGTTTCGATAAGAAAATAATGGTGTCATCACGGCAGGGGATAGCTTCGCATTTTTAATTTTTTTCATCGTGTCAATCGTGAAATCTTCTTCGCGCCATTGCAGCCAAAATTTTGCAGGTGTCTCAACGGTGCCATAGCGGCCTTCGGTATGGCTTATCGACAATAATAATTGCGCATAAATAAAAAGCTGGGGGATTTCATCGGACTGCTGATTGCGCAGCATTTGAGAAATGCCTTCTTCCACGGTAGGCGTTTTGTGCCCATCGGGGCGTTTAGCCTCGATAATCACCCACGGCAAGCCATTCACAAAGCAGACAATATCGGGGATGCGATGTGACATAGTTCCCCCGCGCCGTACGGCAAATTCTTCGGTGTAACAAAAGTGATTCTTCTCGATATTCTTCCAGTCTATCACTGCAATGGTTTTACTGGTTTTTTTTCCGTCAATAAATTCAGTGACAGTGATGCCGGAAAATAAATGATCGTAGAGTTTTTGATTGGCATGAAGCAGCCCTTCATTTAAAGGGATATTCGTGAGGATTTCTAGGATTTCTTCAATATTATTTTGGCTGACGGGATACGATTTCCCTTTATGCTCAAATCGCCTTGTTGCCAATTG